>JAYVNZ010000555.1:0-4771 GCA_043758185.1 Gemmatimonadaceae bacterium
TTTCTTGGCACACCGTACCTCACCAACTCCCTGAGCACCACCGGGCACCTCAGCGAGTCCTACCTGCTCCTGCTCAACAAGAAGTATCCATCGTGGCTCTACCCCATCACGCAGGGCGCAACGACAATCTGGGAACGATGGGACGGACAGAAGCCCGACAACTCGTTCCAGGAAATCAGCATGAACTCGTTCAACCACTATGCGTACGGCGCCATTGGCGACTGGATGGTGCGCGTGGTGGCGGGGCTCGACCTGGACGAGGCGATGCCGGGGTACAAGCACCTCGTCATCCATCCGCAGCCCGGTGGTACGCTCACCCATGCGCGCGCCGAGCTTCAGACGCAGTATGGTGGTGCGGCGTCGGGCTGGAGGCGCGAAGGCACGACGTTCCACCTCGACGTCCGCATTCCGCCGAATACCCGTGCATCCATTCGCCTGCCGGGCGCCACGCTCGTGCAGGTCATGGAGGGCTCTGCACCAGTCGCCTCGGCGTCTGGCGTCAGGTCGGCGAGCCAGGATGGCGACGCCGTGATGGTGGAGGTGGGCTCCGGCGACTACGTGTTCAGTTATCCTGCCGCGACGCCCATGCGCACGGGAAGCACGCGACGCTAGAACAGAGGTTGTCGTCCTGAGCAACGCGAAGGACCTGCTCTTCGCCCGCCAGGAGCAGGTCCTTCGCTGCGCTCAGTACGACAGCGTGCGTTGAATGTCAGGGTGCGCCGAGCCACTTGTGCCGGCGCATCCATGACTCGGCAGCCGTCGTCCATGCGCCGAGCACGGGATCCTTTGGCGCAAGGCCGAAGCCGTGGCCCCCGTATTCGAAGATGTGCATCTCGGCAGGTACCGCCGCGGCACGGAGTGCGGCGTAGAACATCAGCGAATTCTCGACAGGCACCGTCTTGTCGTCCGTGCTGTGGACGAGCAACGTGGGCGGCGTGTCGGCAGTGACCTGCGTCTCGTTCGACATGAGGCGCACGAGCGAACTGTCGGGCTGCTGGCCAAGCAGGTTGGTGCGCGAGCCACGGTGCACGAAGGGGTCGCGCATGGTGATCACGGGGTAGAGCAGCAACATGAAGTCGGGACGCGAGCTCACGCGCTGGATGGGATCGGCGTTCGCAGGGGCTCCAGCGTCGTAGTGCGTACCTGCGCTGGAGGCGAGGTGGCCGCCCGCCGAGAATCCGATGACGCCAATGTGTCGCGGGTCCACGCCCCACTCTGTGGCCCGTGCGCGCACCGTACGGATGGCACGTTGCGCGTCGCCGAGCATGACCGGGTGATGGTAGGTCGGGCCCAGCCGGTAGCGCACCACGAATGCCGTCACGCCGCTGCCGGCAAGCCAGTTCGCGATGTCGCTGCCCTCCTTGTCCATCGAGAGATGCTGGTAGCCACCACCGGGGAAAATCACCACCGCCGTTCCATTGGCGCGACCTTCGGGCGGAAGGTATGGTGTCATCAGCGGTTGATCGACGTCAGCAGTGCCGAGCGCACCGGGCGCGCCAGCGCTCCAGAGCGGGATTTGTGATTGGGCTCGCGCGACGAGTGGACGCGGCGAGGGTGTGACGCTCGTCGTCACGACAGGCTGCGTGCCCGCGCAGCCGATGGTGGCCGCGAGGCACAAGAGTGCGGCGTGCAGCGTACGAAGCGAGGAGGACGGCATGGGCGGTGTGAGGTGCAAGGATTGATTCATCGGGCGGGGGAGTTTCGCACCAGCAATGGTTCTCCGGCGCGAATGCGCTGTTCGGCTACCGACGTTCCGGTGCGCACGCGCACCGTCGTGGTCGTGCGGGACGATAGCGAATACTGCTGCACCGCGCCGTCCTTCCATTCGATATCGACGGTCACGCCGCCCCGGGCACGCAGACCGCGCACGCGACCAGCCGGCCACGCGGACGGCAGTGCGGGCAGCAAGTGAAGCTCACCGTTCTGGCTCTGCAGCAACATTTCCGCGATACCGGCAGTCGCGCCAAAGTTGCCATCGATCTGGAACGGTGGATGCGCGTCGAACAGGTTGGGATACACGCCGCCGCCGCCCGTGGTACTCGTCTGGGTGCCGCCCGCCGGCTTGAGCAGGTTGCCCAGCAGCAGGAAGGCATGATCGCCGTCCTGCATGCGTGACCAGAAGTTGATCTTCCACGCCATGGACCACCCCGTGGCGAGATCGCCGCGCAGATCCATGGAGCGACGCGCCGCCGTAAACAGCTCCGGCGTCCCCTCGCGCGTGATCTCGTGGCCCGGGTGCACGCCGTACAAGTGCGAGAAGTGACGGTGTTTCGGGTCCTGCTCGGCAAAGTCCGTGGCCCACTCCTGCAACTGTCCCCGGCTGCCGATCTGATACGGAATGAGCTTGGCGCGCGCCTCGCGTACACGCTGCTGGAAGGCGGCATCGACGTGCAGCCGATCCGCTGCGTCGAGCGTGTTCGTGAACAGGTCCCACACGAGCGCGCGGTCCATCGTTGCGCCGGCACTCAATGCTGCCACCTTGCCATCCGGCGTCTTGAACTTGAGTTCGGGCGACGCGGACGGCGACGTGACGAGGTGTCCATTCGCGTCCGTCACCAGGAAGTCGAGGTAGAACTCGCAGGCGGCGCGCATTACCGGATACGCGCGATCGCGGAGGAACGTCATGTCGCCGCCGTAGGCGAAATGCTCCCACATGTGGCGCGACAGCCACGCCGATGCACCGTGCCAGCTCGCCCACACGGGATCTCCACCGCCGAACGCGCCGACCGGTGCGGTCTGCGCCCAGATGTCCGTATTGTGGTGCGCCACCCATCCGCGTGCTCCGTAGTTCACGCGCGCCGTCGTGCGACCGTTCACCGCAAGGCGCTCGATGACCTCGAGCAACGGCTCGTGCAACTCGGCGAGGTTGGTGCTCTCCGCCGGCCAGTAGTTCATCTCCGTGTTGATGTTGATCGTGAAGTTCGAGCTCCACGGCGGCCGCACCTGGTCGTTCCAGATGCCCTGCAGGTTGGCGGGCTGCCCGCCGGGTCGGGAGGATGCGATGAGCAGGTATCGCCCGTACTGGAAGAACATCTCGACGAGGGCCGGGTCGTTGGCGCCCCGCGTAGTGATGCGCTCATCCGTCGGCAGATCGACCGGCGCCGCGACGCTCGGCGACAACGGAGCAATCTCCAGGGACACCCTGTCGAACAGCGCGCGATGGTCGGCGACGTGCGCGGCGCGCAGTTGCTCGAACGACTTCCCGCCGGCGCTTCGCAGTTGGCCCGCCGCGATGGGACCCGGCACGCGACCCTCGCGACCCGGCGACTTCATCGATCCGTTGAAGCTGGTCGCGGCGGCGAGATGCAGCACCACCTCGTCCGCGCCCTCCACGTGCAGCTCGCCAGTCTCGATCCACGTTCTTCCACCCGTCGCGTGCGCGGCAAGGTGCGTCTCGAACCGCATCCCCTCCGTGTCGTTGTAGATCACCGGCATGGCCTGGTCGTGGTAGCTCGGGTCCACGTTGGCCGGCGCCACGCCCATCAGCTTCAACACGCCCGGATCGCTCCCCAGCGTATGGCGCAACGGGCTGTCCAGCGACGCCGTGAACGAGATCATGCCGCGCTTGTCCGCCGTGAGCCTGATAGCGATGACCTGGTCGGGGTGTGACGCGAAGACCTCCCGGGTGTATGACGTTGCGCCGCTCGTGTAGCGCACCGTCGTCACGGCGGACGAGATGTCGAGCTCGCGCCGATACCCGCGGGCAGCATCGCCATGCTCGAACGCGAGGTACAGGTTGCCCAGTGGGAGGTACGACTGCGTGAACGGGCCCTGCATGCCCTTCGCGGCGACGTCGGCCTCCGCATACCGCCCCGCCGCAATGAGGCGCCGCACCTCCGCCAGCACGGCCGGCGCCCCGGGATTGTTCCAGTCCCGTGGGCCACCTGACCAGAGCGTGCTGTCGTTGAGCTGGAGCCGTTCGCGCTCGATGCCGCCGAACACCATGGCGCCAAGGCGGCCGTTGCCGAGGGGCAGCGCCTCCACCCACTGTGACGCGGGGCGCCGGTACCACATCGTGTGTGCATCACCACGCTGCTGGCGCGTGGTGCTCGATTGCGCGCCGAGCGGCAACCGTGCGCCAACGAGCATGGAGGCCAGGGCGGCACTCTGCAGCATGAAGTCGCGACGGGTGACGTCGTTGGAATCGCTCATGGACTATCGGGTCAGGGATGGCGAAACAGAACAGGTTCTGTACGGTGTCGTCCTGAGCGGAGCGAAGGACCTGATTGTCGCAGTGAAAAGAACAGGTCCTTCGCTGCGCTCAGGACGACACGGGTCGATCAAGGTGAAACACCTCGCGCAGGTTCGTACTGCGCGGGCTGTGATCGTCGTTCGTCGGCATGATGTCCCGCATGAACGTCCACCAGCGTTTGCATGGGTCCGTGTCCGAAATGGCCGCCCACCGCGCTTCGTCTTCAATCTCCGCGTACCCAAACAGGCTCCCGTCCGCCTCGTCGAGAAAGATGGAGTAGCGATGCACTCCATGCGCCGAGAGCACCTGTTCCAGCTCTTTCCAGATCGGCTGATGACGTCGTTCGTACTCGCCGTACCGCTCGCTGTTCACGGTCATGCGGAACGCCTTCCGAATCATCGGTGCCCCCCGCGAGACATCAGCTCCCCGCCGGCTTCGCCATCACGCCCGCTGGACTCGCCGGAAGCATGAAGTCGCCCACAGGGTCCGGATGGGAAGCATCGAACGGCGGGATATCCGTCTGGAGCAACCGGGCCAGTGGAAGGTCGGTTGCACGCAACCCCTCCACCATCATGCGTG
>JAYVNZ010000556.1:0-3566 GCA_043758185.1 Gemmatimonadaceae bacterium
CGTATTCGAGCTTGATCGTATCGGCCACACTGAGCACCACCGGCACCTCATCTAGCGAAGCTGTCCGTCGGGGGTCGGCTGCGCGCCTTCCGTCTGATCGATTGCGCGCGACTTGACACGCGTCTGCTGCCCGAAGGTGTAGCTGAAGTTGAGGAAGGCTCCACGTGCGCCGAAGTTACGCCGCGTGGACTGCGCGAAGCGCCCGTCATCCGTGACGAAGCCGGAGCCCATCGCGTTGAAGGGATCCATGATGCGCAGTGTCACGCTGGCTTGGTCGCCCATCAGCTTCTGCCTGATCGCGAGATTGGTCATCGTCATGCCGGACATGCGACCCTGCTCGGTCCTCATGGGCGCACGGTACATCAGGAAGCCCTGCACATCGAGCGTCGGCGTCACCTTCATGGTCGCATTGGCGCGTGCGGACCAGCCAAGTGCGTTGTTCGACAGGTTCGTCGTCAGGTTGCTCGCATCGGTCACCTGCCTGAACGCGCTCGCCCCCCCGAAGCCGGTGAGACGTCCCAGGCGCAGCGAGCCGCTCACGTCCGCGCCGTACGAATCACTCGTCCCCACGTTCTGGAAGGTGGTGGTCGAGATGCCGGCGTCGTCGATAGTGCGGATGAGGCGCACCGCATTCACCGTGTGCCTCGCAAACGGGGTCAGCTGAAGCGTGCCCTTCGCGAAGGCCTGCTGGTAGCCGAGCTCGAAGGCGTGGGTGAATTCGGGGCGGAGCCTCGGATTGCCATGAAAGAAGTTGAGGGCGTCTTCACGGAATCCGAATGGGTTGAGCTGCCTCGTGTCAGCCGGCGTGATCCGCTTCGAGTAGCTCACCTTGAGTTGGCGCGTGTCGTCCACGTTGTACGCTACGAGGCCGCTGGGATAGAGGTTGCGGCGGCTGCCGTCGTACCGCTCACTCGTCGTCGCCAGGTTGAAGCGCGTTGCCACCTGCGCTGCCCGCAATCCCGCCTGGAGGTCGAACTTGCCCACGCCGCTGCTCACCACGCCATACACCGCCTGGACCTGCTCGTTGTAGGTGAACGCGTTTGTGCGCGCGGCGTTGGGCACATAGGGGCCGAGTGCATCCGAGTAGTTGGCCACGTCGAGCTGGTTGTCGAGTTGCCGAAGCGTGCCCTTGTAGCCTGTCTCGAACTTCGTGCGTGGGGCGATCGTGCGGGTGAAATCCGTCTGGAGCGTCCAGTTCTTCGTGAGCTCGCCGGTCGCGTCCGTCTCCAGCAGGGTGGTGGTCGGAGTGGCGGCAGGGTCCATGCCCAGCGACCGGTCGGTGAGCAGGGCATTGTCGTCGCCCCGAGAGCGGTTCACGCGAAACTCGCTGGTGAGGCCGTCACCCTGGTGCTCCGCAGCCTTCTTGTACGACAGCGTGTAGTCGAGGGTGAGGTCGTCCTCCTTCTTCGTGCTCGAGCGAAGGGAGCGACCCGTCAGGATCCGTGCCGCATCGAGCTCGCGATACACGTTGTTGTTGTCGCGCGTGACGTTGCGCTTGCTCACCAGGAGTGTCGACGACAGCACGTCGTGCGCTGCCACCTGGTAGTCCGCACTCGCATTCAGGCTGTGCGAGTGCGGGGCGAGTGCGCCACTGACGTCGCCCTCGAGAAAGGGTACCAGGCCAGCCGCGAGTCCCGCGCGGTTGGAATAGCCCGAGATGACGCGCTTGTCCTGCATGAAGCCGTAGGTGCCGAACAGCGTGAGCGCGCCTTTCTGATATCCGAAGTTTCCCGACGCATTCATCTGACCCGTGCTTCCACCGCCGGCGGTGAATCCGCCACTGGCGCCGAGCTCGGTGTTCTCCTTGAGCACGAGATTGATGATGCCGGCCATGCCGTCGGGATCGTTCTTCGCGGATGGGTTGGGCACCACTTCCACGCGTGCCACCATGCTCGAGGGAAGCTGGGAGAGATAGGTGCCGAGCTGATCGCCGCGCATCGGTGTGATGCGCCCGTTGATCTGCACGACGACGTTCTCGTTGCCGCGCAGGCTCACCCTGTTGTCGCCGTCCACCTCGATGGCGGGCACGTTGCGGAGGACGTCCACCACCGTGCCACCGGTCGCGGCCGGCATATCCTTCACGGAAAAGCTGTTGCGGTCCGGGGCGAGTGAGACTTCACTCCGTTCCTCCGTGACAGTCACGACCGACAGGACGGCCGCGACGGGCGTGAGCACCATCCGGCCAACATCCGTTGCGTCAGTCCCTGCGCTCACTCGGACGCCCGCCTTGACGACTGGCGCGTAGCCGATGCCGCGGACACGCACCGTGTACAGGCCCGGGCGCAGCCCTTCAATATGAAAGCTGCCGTCGGCATGGGTGAACCCACCACCCACAAGCGCGGAATCGCCGCCGCTGCGGATGGTGACCGCGGCGCCGGTGACCGGCTCGGTGGAGCGCGCGTTGACGACGAGACCTGTAATCCGGCTCCCTGACTGGGCTGCGCCGGCGGACCCTGTGCGCGCCGCGCTGCCTGCCGGCGGGACTGCCTGTGCGCCGACGGCGCTCGCGATGCAGAGCAGTGGCAGTATCAGTTTCGGTATCCCGCCTGTGTGTCTCGTCATGACCAACTCCGCTTGTAATGAGACGTCACCCGAGGCCGGAATGCGCCTCGCTCGTATGGTGCTGTATGCGAGGATAGGTCGATCGGTTTCGCTGCGGACCCCCCAACGTCACGAGTGGTGAAGTGGTGATCCGAGTTGCGGGGATCGTGGCATGAGCGTTGTCGACTGTTGCGTTTCGAGGAGCAGCCGAGGCTTGCGCCCATGCCCAGCTGGTCCTCGAGGTGCCGATGTCCGCCGGCCGCAATCCATGCCGGCCCAGCAGCAACTGGTACCACGACGGTTGCCGCGTGTCGGCCGCGGGCATAACCTCTTCGTCTGGCTCGAGGTGAGAGCGAGTTTGCCATGAAGCCGTCCAGTGACCCAGCGCGCCAATCCATGACCACGCATACCCGGTCTCCCGCAGCGATCTCGCCCGCCCCGGGTGCGGCACGGGCGTGGCTGGAACCGGCGCTCATTCTCACCTTCTGGACCCTGATGGCCGTGCTCACCGCTGCCGGCCAGGTGCTCGACCCGCGCAGCATGCACCTCAAGCCCATCTTCCCCTCGTCCGCGGTGGGCCTCGCGGTCAGCAACTCGTATCTCTGGGCGGCACTCACTCCCTTGCTGTTCCGCCTCTGCCGGCGCTTTCCTATCGAGCAACACACACGGCCCATTCGTGTTCTCATCCTCATGGGCGTTGGGGTGGTGGTCGCTGGCTCCGTCGACCTGGTGACTGCGTATCTGCGCAACGATGTGTTCTTCATCGGCCGATGGTCCGGACGTCCGTTCGATCCCGTGTTCCGCTTCAGCCGTCTCTTCTGGCTTGACGACCTGATCGTCTACATGGCCGTGCTCGCCGCGGGATTTGCCCGCGACTATTTCCTGCGCCTCCAGGCACGGCACGACGAGACTCTGCTGCTTCCGGCCGAAGGCGCCCGCCTCCTCGCCGAGGCGGCGCGGCTGGAGGCGCAGCTTGCGGAAGCGCGTCTCGCGGCCCTGCGAGCACAGCTCGATCCGCATTTTCT
>JAYVNZ010000557.1:0-5436 GCA_043758185.1 Gemmatimonadaceae bacterium
CCCGATGGATTCACCGTCACGGGGCTGCTGTGGTGCCTGGGCACGGCGCTCGCCGCGCCACTGCTGGGCGAGTCGCCGCTGTTTGCCGGTCCGTACGACGCACTGGTCGGCGCGTGTGCGGGGGCTGGTCTCATCGCGGTCATCGGATGGCTTGGTGAGGCAGCGCTCAAGCGGGAAGCCATGGGCATGGGCGACATGACGCTCATGGCGTTCGTGGGCGCCGCATTGGGCCCCGCACGCTCCATTGCGACTGTGTTTCTCGGAGCCACCATCGGTGCGGTGGTGTTCCTGGCGGTCGTCTATCCGGTCGCGGTAATGCGGCGAGGCCGCGTGACCCCGCAGACGGAACTGGCACTCGGCGGCCGGGCACTGCCGCCGGTCGAATTGCCGCTGGTGCCCTTCGGCGTATTCCTCGCACCCGCCGCCGTCATCATGCTGATCTGGGGGGACCGGATCATCGGGCTGCTATTTCCGGGGATGTGAGTTGGCGTGCGCGTGAACTTCTCGATCGTGGCCTTACGAGCCATCGCAGTTATCTCTCTGAGTTCTGTACCGTTGTTGTTTCTACTGTCAGACAGTCAGACTGTCGGACTGACAGACGGCTTCTGAACGGCGTGCGTGACAGCAGCGTAGTTTTGCTGGAGGAATGCAGCACCGCGCCCGATTCTCTGCCGGACTGAAATGACTGACGCTCACGTACCCGACACACCGGCACTCCACCGCTTCACGCGCGACCTCACGGCCGACGCGCGCGCTGGACGCCTGGAAGTGGTGCGATGCCGCGACGAGGAAATCGCGCGCACGGTGGACATCCTGCTGCGACAGGGCAAGAACAACCCGGCACTCGTGGGCCAGGCGGGTGTCGGCAAGACCGCCATCGCCGAGGGGCTCGCGGTCCGCATTGCCGAGGGCCGCGTGCCCGTTGCGCTGCGCGACCTGCGTCTCCTGTCGCTCGACGCCGTTGGCTTGCTGGCCGGCACGACGTATCGAGGCCAGTACGAGGAACGGCTGCGCGCCCTTGTGGCCGAGACGAGCGCGGCGGGCGACGTGCTGCTGTTCGTGGACGAGATGCACAACCTCATCGGGCAAGGCAGCGCGAGCGGTTCGGCGATGGATGCGGCGAACATGCTCAAGCCCGCGCTCGCCCGTGGCGAGTTCCGCATGCTCGGCGCCACCACGGACGAGGAGTACGAGCGCTGGATCGTGGGAGACCCCGCACTCGAGCGCCGCTTCCAGAAGATTGCCGTCCGCGAACTGTCGCCCGCGGAAACGCTGGAGATCCTGCGCACCCGTGTGCCGTCGCTCGCGCGGCATCACAACGTGGTGATCACGGACGCCGCGGTCCGCGCTGCCATCGAGCTCACGGACTTGTGGGTGCCGGATCGCCGGCGCCCCGACAAGTCGATCGACGCGCTCGACGAGGCGTGCGCGCACACGCAGGCAACGGCCGAGTACACGCCCGTGGCGGAGCAATACATCTCGCGTCGTCGCGCCTGGATGCGTGACGCACAGCGGCGGGGTGCAGCGGCCGGTCCGCGCAACGCCACCGAACCGATGAACCGCATGGCGCGCGACGGCATTGCCGCACTCGAACGCATTGGCGCGGAGCTCGAGGCCGCATTCGTACGGCCGGGTGCCGGGAGCGGTCCGCAGTCGTCGGCACCTGCACCCGCGCGCGAAGTATCCGGCGCCGAACGCGCTGCACTGGACGTGTCGCTCGAGCGACAATTGCTCGAGGATGGTATCGTGGTACGTGGGCACGACGTGGCGCGCGTCGTGGGATTGATGACCGGACGGAGAGTGGAATGGGAAGAGTGAACCTGCGGGTCGCTGGCGCTGTCGTTGTAGTCGCCATTGGTGCGGCACTGTTTTTCGGCCGGCACCGCAACGTGGGCGATGGCCCATATGCGCGCGAAGTCGCCGACGCCATCCCGCGCATCGAGAAGTCCACCGGCATGAAGTTCAAGACGCCGCCGCGGGTGGAGGCGCGTGACAAGGGCCAGGTGCGCGACTTCCTGCTCAAGAAGTTCGACGAGGCCACGCCCGCGCAGGAGCTGAGCGGCGAAGAAGCCGCGTACAAGATGCTCGGCCTGCTGCCCGACTCGCTCGACCTCCGCAAGTTCTTCCTGGCCGTGCTTACCGAGCAGGTGATCGGCTACTACGATCCCGCGGCAAAGGTGCTCTACGTGGTGAAGGGTGCCGATGAGAAGACGGTGTCCATCACCATCACGCACGAGCTGGTGCATGCACTCCAGGACCAGTACGTCAACCTCGACAGCATCCAGAAAGCCACAAAGGACAACGACCGCCTGAGTGCCGCCCAGGCGGTGATCGAAGGGCAGGCCATGTTCGAACAGATGTCGATCATGGCGGGCGGCGCGAGCAACATTGCGCTGCGCGTTGGGGGGCGTGACGGCATGCGCGAGATGATCCGCGAAAGCCAGAACTCACAGCCCGTCTTCGCCACGGCGCCCATGGTGATCCAGGAGTCGCTGCTGTTTCCGTACTTGAGCGGAGCGGATTTCGTGCAGCGATTCAAGGAGCGGAAGGGCAACGCGAATCCGTTGACGTCGCCGCCCACGTCCACCGAACAGATCCTCCACACCGATACGTATTTTGCCGCGACGCGCGACGAGCCGGCCACCCTGGCACTCCCCGCTCCGCGCGGTGCCACGAAGGTCTATGAAAACGACATGGGCGAGTTCGGCATGCGGCTGTTCCTGTTCCAGCACCTCAAGGACGAACAGGACGCAGCGCGCTCGGTGGTCGGTTGGGATGGCGACCGCTACGTGGTGGTGAAGGGCGCGGCCGGCAAGGGCATCGTGTGGGCCAGCGTGTGGGATTCCACGGTGCAGGCGGCCGCATTCTCCGACGCGCTGATCCGGGCCACCAAGAAGCGCACTGGCATGGCGGAACGCGCCGAGGCCGCAGGCGGTGCCACGATCACGCCCAAGGGCCGCACCGTCACGATCTTCCCCCGCATCGTGAATGGCCGCGCGGTGGTCATCTACAGCGACTTGCCGAATGGCATGTCCGGCGTGATCGATCCGTCAGCGATCAGAGTCGATCCGCGTTGAGCACCAGGCCGGTCTCGCTGGTAACCGGCACACTGGCCGCGGCATCACGAATGGTATCCGCATGCTGATCGTCGCGCGCGGTGGCATCCACCTGCGCTGGGAGTAGTGCCAGCCGCAACACTTCGTCCATGGTGCCGACGAACGTGAACGCGATCTGCTTCTTTACCTCATCCGGCACGTCGCGCAGGTCCTTCTCGTTGGACGCGGGCATGATGAGCTGCCGCAGGCCGGCGCGGTAGGCCGCGAGCACTTTCTCCTTCACGCCGCCAATCTCCAGCACCTTGCCGCGCAGCGTGACTTCGCCCGTCATGGCCACGTCGCGACGCACCGGACGCTGCGCGATGGCGCTGGCAATGGCGAGCGTGAGCGAGATGCCCGCGCTCGGCCCGTCCTTCGGGATAGCGCCCGCCGGGAGGTGGACATGGACGTCGAATTCCTTGAATGCAGCGTCGGGAATGCCGATTTGCGCGGCGCGCGACCGCACGTACGAGAAGGCGGCATCCACGCTCTCGCGCATCACGTCGCCCAGCTGTCCCGTGACGGTGAGTCGTCCGCTACCGGGCATGCGCAACGCCTCGATGACCATCAGGTCGCCACCCGTTGCGGTCCACGCGAGCCCGGTCACGACGCCGATCTCCGGCACGATGTCCACCTCCTCCACGGCATAGCGCGGTACGCCGAGCACCCCCTCCACCTTCTCGACATCGATCACCCACGCGCCTTCCTCTCCCTCCGCCTTCCTGCGCGCGCGCCGCCGCATGATGGCCGCCATGTTCCGCTCGAAATTGCGGAGGCCCGCCTCCCGCGAGTAGCGGTTGGAGATGAACGACAGCGACTCGTCCGTGAACTGGATGTCCTTGTCGGTGATGCCGTGCTCCTCGAGGAGGCGCGGCAACAGGTAGCGCCACGCGATCTCGACTTTCTCCTCGATGGTGTAGCCCGCGATGCGGATGATCTCCATCCGGTCGCGCAGTGGCGCCGGGATGTCGAACAGGTTGTTCGCCGTGCAGATGAACAGCGCGCCGCTCAAGTCGAACGGCAGGTTCAGGTAGTGGTCCACGAACTTGTCATTCTGGCTGGGATCGAGCACCTCGAGCATGGCCGCTGTGGGATCGCCCGACGGCCCGCCACCCGACATCTTGTCGATCTCGTCGATCATCAGCACGGGATCGCGCACCTGCACGCGCCTGAGCGCCTGGATGAGCAGGCCCGGCATGGCCCCGACATACGTGCGCCGGTGTCCGCGAATTTCCGCTTCGTCGCGCACACCTCCCACCGAGATGCGATAGAACTCGCGGCCAATGGATGTCGCGATCGCCTCGCCAAGCGACGTCTTGCCGGTCCCCGGCGGGCCCACGAAGCAGAGGATGGGGCCATGCGGATCGCCACCCCGCAGCTTGCGAACGGCGAGGTACTCGATGATCCGCTCCTTGGCCTCGCTCAGGCCGTAGTGCCTGCCGTCGAGTGCTTCCTCCACCTTCTGCAGCGTGATCTCGTCGTCGCCGCTGCGGAGATTCCACGGCAGCGAGAGGATCCAGTCCAGGTACGTGCGGATCACCTGATACTCGCTGCTCGCCGAACTGAGTTGCCGGAGCCGCTCCGTCTCGCGTCGTGCCTCCTGGCCCACGCGCTCGGGCAGCCTGGCCTCGTCGATCTTGCGCAGCAGTTCCACGGCTTCCTTCTCGCCAGGATCCGCTTCACCCAGCTCTGCCTGAATCGCGCGCAACTGCTGGCGGAGATAGAACTCGCGCTGGTGCTGTTCGATCTTGATCTCGGTTTGCCGCTTTACGTCCTCCATCACCTTGGCACGCGCCACTTCGCGCTCCAGCCGGTTGAGGATGAAGCGCAGTCGCTGCCCCACGTCGAGGCGCTGCAGCACTTCGTCCTTGTCCGAGATGCGGAAGTTCATGTTTGTCGCGGCCAGGTCGGCAAAGCGGCCCGGGTCCGACACGTTCATCTTGAGGATCGCGGGCACCTCATCCGGAATCCGCTCCACCAGCTCGGCCAGGATTTCGGCCGCGGACGTCACGCGGGCGACAAGGTCGTCCAGCTCCGAAGGATCGGCCGGCGTTTCGCGCGCGCCGTGGATGGCGGCGATGGGATAGGGCTCCTCCTGGTTGATGCCGTCGATGACGATGCGGCGGAGGCCTTGCAAGGTGATCTGGACGGTGTCGCCCGGAAGGTTGATCCGTTCGTGCACGCGCGCCGCAACGCCCACGCGTCCCACGAAGCGTTGCGAATCGATGGGATCGTCATGGTCGCCCGTGGCGACCACCAGTGCGACCACGAGACCAGGCTCGTCGTACGTTCGCAGGAGAGACAGGTTCTCCGGCGCGCCCATCTGCACGGCGATGGTGCC
>JAYVNZ010000558.1:0-4091 GCA_043758185.1 Gemmatimonadaceae bacterium
GTCACCCCGAACTCCGCCGCCTTCTTCATCTTCTCGGCATAGCTGGCTGCTTCGAGCAGCGCCTTGGCCGGAATGCATCCCCACAGCACACAGGTGCCGCCGAGCCCTTCGCGTTCGACCACGCCCACGATGAGGCCGAGTTGGGCGGCGCGAATTGCGCCGACATAGCCGGCGGGACCGCCGCCAAGAAAGATCACGTCGTACGTTGCCATGGGAGTATCAGACAGGGTGAAGCGTTGCGTGCGGGATTGCGCGACGAGCAAATCCGGGGTGTCGTCCTGAGCGAAGCGAAGGACCTGCTCTTCGGTCGAGTCTAGTACACGAGCATCAATGGGTTCTCCACGAGCCGTCGAAGGGTCTGGAGGAACTTCGCGCCGACAGCGCCATCGATGATGCGGTGGTCGCAGCTCATGGTGAGGCGGACGCGTTGGCGCACGACGGCTTCGCCGTCCACGACGACGAGCTTCTCCTCACCCGTGCCGATGGCGATGATGGCCGCCTCGGGCGGATTGATGATCGCGGTGAACTGGTCGATACCGAACATTCCGAGGTTGCTCACGGAGAACGTGGAGCCGGTGAATTCCTCCGGCTTCAGCTTCCGCTCGCGCGCGCGCTTGGCCAGTTCCTTCGCTTCCTTCGAGATCTCGCTCATCCGCTTGGTGTCGGCGTCCCAGATCACGGGCACGATGAGGCCGTCGTCTGTCGCCACGGCCATACCGATGTGGACGCGGTTGTGGTAGCGAATGTGATCGCCGCCCCAGTGTGCGTTCACTTCTGGATGCTGCGACAGCGCAACGGCAATCGCCTTGATCAGCACGTCGTTCACGGACACCTTGAATTCGGCGCCGAGGTCGGCCATTGCGGCCCGCATTTCCATCACGCGGGTGAGGTCCAGCTCCACGGTGAGGTAGAAGGTGGGGATGGGTCCGATGGACTCGCCGAGCCGTTTCGCGATGATCTTGCGGATCTGCGTGAGCGGAACGTCGGTGAAATCGGCGGACGGCTCGCCCCGCCGCTGCGCGGCGTTGCTGGACGGCCCGCTTGGCTGCTGCGCAGCCGCGCTGGACGGTCCACGGCTTTCTGCGGCTTCGATGTCACGCTTGATGATGCGGCCGTTGGGCCCTGAGCCTTGCATCGAGCCAAGGTCGAGTCCTTTCTCGCTGGCGAGCCGGCGTGCGAGGGGTGATGAACGAGACGCGCCGGCGGCGGCTGGTGCCGCCGCCTTGACGGGGGACGGCTCGGCGGCCGCTGGCGCAGCCGCCTTGACAGGGGGCGGAACTGGAGGCGTGCTGTCTCCCGTCGAGGCCGGAGCGGTAGCGACGGCCGGACCGTCCCCCGTCGAGGCCGGCGCTGTTGCGCCGGCCGGGCCAAGTAGTGCATCGATGTTCTCGTCCGCTGCCGCGATGATGCCCACGAGCGTGCCGACGGGAACGGAATCACCTTCGTTGATCACGTGCTTGCGCAACACGCCGTCGCCGCGCGCCACGAGCTCCATGATCGCCTTGTCCGTCTCGACTTCACCTACGGGATCGCCCGACTTGACCGCGTCGCCCTCGTTCTTGAGCCACTTGACCAGCTTTCCCTCTTCCATCGTGGGGGAAAGCGCTTCCATCGAGATCTTGGTTGCCATGATGTGTGACCCGGGTCAGTCGAGATACATGACTTTGCGAACAGCGGCGATCGTCTTGGGCAGGTCGGGCTTGGCGGCCTTTTCAAGGCTCTTGGTATACGGCATGGGAACGTCCGCCTGGTGCACGCGCACGACCGGCGAGTCGAGGTTGTCGAAGCACTCGCGCTGGATGTAGTCCACCACCTGTGCGCCGACGCCGCAGACTTCCCAGCCCTCTTCCAGCACCACGGCGCGGTTGGTCTTGTTCACGGATGCGGCGATGGCCTCGACATCCATGGGCCGGATGGTGCGGAGGTCAACGACGTCGATCCGGATGCCTTCCTTTGCGAGCTGGTCAGCGGCCTGCATGGCCACGAGCACCATCTTGCCATGCGTGATGATGGAGCAGTGATCGCCCTCGCGCTTGAGGTCCGCCTTGCCGATTGGGATGGTGTACTCCTCGTCGGGGACTTCGCCCTTGGTGTTGTACAGCATCTCGCCTTCGAGGAAGCACACGGGGTTGTCGTCGCGAATGGCGCTCTTCAGCAATCCCTTGGCGTCGTACGGCGTGCCCGGCGCAATGACCTTGAGGCCGGGAATGTGGGCGAGCCAGGACTCCCATGCCTGCGAGTGCTGGGCAGAGAGCTGGAGCGCGGCGCCGTTGGGGCCGCGGAACACGATCGGAATCTTGAACTGGCCGCCGGACATGTAGAGCATCTTCGCGGCCGCGTTGACCACCTGGTCCAGCGCGAGCAGCGCAAAGTTCCACGTCATGAATTCGATGACCGGGCGGAGCCCCACCATCGCTGCGCCAACGCCCACGCCGGCGAACCCGAGCTCGGTGATGGGCGTGTCGACCACGCGCATCTCGCCGAACTCCTGGAGGAATCCCTTGGAGACCTTGTACGCGCCCTGGTAGACGGCGACTTCCTCACCCATGAGGAAGACGCGATCGTCGCGCTGCATTTCTTCGCGAATCGCGGCGCCGAGAGCATCTCTGTACGTGATTATTGGCATTCTGAGCGTCCTTGGAAAGTCTGACAGTCTGACAGTCTGACTGTCTGACAGCGGGTCGAAAAAATGTCGGTCAGCTGTTGCCTGCACCGGCTCGTCCCCTGGCGCAAGACCCCCACGTGCGGCCAATAGCTGAGCGACTGCAGTTGACCCGCTGTCAGACGAGCGAGCGGCGCAGCCGCGATGCGGGTCAGACCGTCAGACTGATTGACGTTGTTCATGTTGTGGTGTCCACGTAGACGTCCTCGTACAGCGCCTCCAGCGGCAACTCAGGCGAGGCGTCCGCAAAGTCCCAGGCGTCCTGCACGACGGCCTTGATCTCCGTGTCCATCTTCTGGAGCTGCTCCTCGGAGAGCGAGCCGTTGTCTTCCATGCGCTCGCGAAGCAGCGAGATGGGATCGCGCTTCATGTACTCCTCGAGCTCCGCCTTGGTGCGGTAGGTACCGCTCACGGCATCGGACATCGAGTGGCCCATGAAGCGGTACGTGCGGACTTCGAGGAGCGTCGGATGCTGCTCCTTTCGCGCGCGCTCCACCGCCTCACCCACCGCCTCGCGCACGGCGAAGACATCCTGCCCGTCGCACTGGCGGCGCGCCATGTTGTACGCGGCGCCGCGCTCGAAGATGTCGTGAATCGCGGAGGCGCGCTCGAGCGACGTGCCCATGCCGTAGCGGTTGTTCTCGATGATGAACACGCACGGCAGCTTCCAGAGCGCGGCCATGTTCAGCGCCTCGTGGAACGCACCCGTGTTCACCACGGATTCGCCCATGAAGCACACGATGCACTGATCGCCGCCGCGATACTTGATGGCGAAGCCGACGCCAGCCGCGAGCGGAACGTGGCCGCCCACAATGCCGTGGCCGCCAAGGAAGTTGGTGTTGGCGTCGAACATGTGCATCGAGCCACCCTTTCCGCGCGCGCAGCCGTCCTGCCGGCCGAACAGCTCCGCCATGATGGCGCGCGGGGTGATGCCGCGCGCGAGCGCCTGCCCGTGATCGCGGTAGGTGGTGATGACATAGTCATCCGGGCGCAGCATGCTGAGCGTGCCCGTGCTCACCGCCTCCTGGCCGATGTAGAGATGGCAGAACCCACCCACCTTGCCGAGCGCGTAGGCTTCCGCACAGCGCTCCTCGAAGCGGCGCTGCAGGAGCATCGAATGCAGCAGCTCCATGTCGCGCCCGGCTTCGATGGACGGCTTTGTTTCCGTTTCGGACTTTTTCTTGGCGGCCATGAAACGAAGTTGAACGGTGAACGATGAACGATGAACGAGAAATCGTGAACGGCCACGATGCGACGCGACCGTGCTATACGCCTGCTGCCTGCACCTGCTCCCACGCGTGGTAGCTCGAGCGGACGAGAGGGCCGCTCTCCACATGGCGGAATCCCATCTCCATCCCGATCTCGTAGAAGCGCCGGAAATCCTCGGGCGTCACGTACCGGTCAAGCGCCACGTGACTGTCCGACGGTC
>JAYVNZ010000559.1:0-2244 GCA_043758185.1 Gemmatimonadaceae bacterium
CTCGTCGCACGTGCAGCTTATCAAGGAACTTGGCGCGATGAGCGGACATTGAGCGCTTCAGTCGGGTGACTGCGCGCTCTCGCACGGAAATAACAGCAGCCTCAGGACAACGGTTGAGCATGTCGTTGGCATCCCTCTCCGCCCCGCGTGCCACCTTCGGGCGGTGCGAGCCGCGACCTGATTGTGATCTGGGCACGGCCGACGTGGGGCTGGACGCGCGTCTTTACCAATCGGCGAATATACTATAGCAGGCGGTCGAAAGGGTAATGGGTGGGTGATGGAGAAGTCGTTGAGGTCTCGCGCACGCCGAAGCGGGCGTCGCAGCGGAACGGTTGAGATGGTCGACGGGCGATCCGCTCTGGCATTGCACCAGGCCACTTGGGAAGCGCAGGTCCACGAACGTACGCGCGTGCTGACGCGCCCGCTGTCACGCTGATTACATGCAGGCATTCACCCCTTTTTCGCATCCCTTCACCGTGAGAGCGAACGTGCGCACCCACAATCGTTTCCTTCGTACTGTCCGAACGGGCCTTGTCACGTCTCTACTTCTCTCGACGACTGTGATGCTGACTGCATCGCGTGCCGCGCCACGCAACGAAGTGCGCCCGCGTGACCGGCAGCCCTCCATGAGGTCGCGCGCCGCGACGAGCGACTCGGCTGATGTTGTACGCGCGATCGCGAAATTTCGAGGCGCGCTTGCCAGCGGCGACAGCCTCGCGGCGCTCGCCCTGCTTTCGCAGGACGTGGTCATTCTCGAGTCGGGGAGCGCCGAGCATCTTGCCGAGTACCGACGTCATCATTTGCCGGCGGATATCGAGTTCGCGCGAGCGATATCGGGAGTTCCGACGCTCGTCAGTGCTCAGATCGCTGGAAACGTCGCCTGGGTCAGCACCACAACTGTCACGCGTGGCGAATTCAAGGCGCGCGCGGTGAACTCCGCAGGTGCGGAGCTTCTCGTGCTGACGAGAGCATCTGCTGGCACTCCTTGGCGTATTCGCGCGATCCACTGGTCGTCGCACCGGATCGGCTCGTGAAGCATGAGGGCGGCGCAACTCCGCGTCCACTGGTATGCTGACGACAGGCGCAGGGGCAGGGCGCGTCATGCAACCCCGAAGAGGACGGCCAGCGGTGTTCTCGATCTCGTAGACGCGCCGCCGCCAGTCGGGATCGGTCGCAGTTCCCGACTAATGGTGAACGCCGACACTAAAGACATAGGTGCCGCGAGCGACGTCCCACTCGCTCGGCGACGCGCCGCCGCGCCGCGCGACGTATGCGGACCGCAGCATCCATGGTCCAGACTTGGTCAGGGGAATCTCGACTACGCCGTCCGGTCCGGCCACGAGATTGATCCATGCCGCCGCGGACGTTGCACTGGAATCCAGCGACCCCGTCGCATCGATGGCAATGCCGGCCACCGTCCGACCGCCGCCAAGCACGCGCACATGCAGTGTGTCTCCCACATGCAGGTGTGCCGGATCGGTGAGCGGCACGAACTGAAGCGGGAATCCCGTCGACAACGCGAACGCCCGAGGACCGCCCTTTCCGACCTGAACGGCAGTCACGGCATACGAGGTAGAGGCGTACGTCAAGCTGTCGCCTTGGGCGATCGTCTGGTCGCGCTCGAGCCGCGCGGCCTCACCAGCCCCGCCCTCCGCGCGCAGGAAGCGAGTCAGTCCCGACGGGGTCGATCGCGTGAGCTTGGGCGTCATCGCCACAGCGACAAGGTATTGTCCAGCCGTCGCGGGCTTCTGGTGCAGGCGGAGTGAAGTCCCTTCAATCGCCATGTCGCGGATCGTGGTCTCTCCGTCTCCGCCGACAAGCCGCGCACTCGCTATACGGGCGGCCTGGACCGCACTGCCGGACGGGAAGCGCGTACCGGACATCGCCTTCACGTGTACCATGGCGTCGCTCTCGATGGCAAACAGGTCCGGGATGATCCAGAAATCGTGCCCAAAGGCAGCCGACGCTACACACAGCAGCCCGAGCGCGGCTGGAAGACTGGTGAGCACGAGGGGGCGGCCGATACGTACGGAAACAGTGCTGGCGTTTCGAGGCATACGCGATCCCGGGAGGAGGAAATGCTTTAGATCAGGAATGCAAACAAAGGGGTGTACGATGAACAATGCTGCCATATTTATGATACGTAAAGCAGGAATGATATAACAGGCAAACCGGCGTGTCGCTCGGGGAGCGACTCGGGTCAGCCGATCGGACGGTCGCCATTCTCGAAGTCTGTTGGAGAAG
>JAYVNZ010000560.1:0-7662 GCA_043758185.1 Gemmatimonadaceae bacterium
GTGGCGCATGCGTCTGCCGATGTGGCCGCGCTCTCCGTGGCCATCGTGCGCGGCGGCTTCGAGTATCAGGGACAGAAATGCTCGGCCGCCAGCCGCGTCTACGTGCCGCGCTCGCTGTGGCCCCAGGTACGGGATCGGTGTGTGGCGATGATGGAGCAGATCAAGATTGGTGACATCACGGACTTCAGGAACTTCATGGGGGCCGTCATCGACGAGAAGGCGTTCACGAAGATCTCGGGGTACATCGATGACGCGCGCCAGAATGCGACGATCGTCGCCGGTGGCACGGTGAACGGCTCCACCGGCTACTTCGTGCATCCCACGCTGATTGAAACGGCCGACCCAGGCTATCGCCTGCTGTGCGAGGAGATTTTCGGACCGGTGGTAACCGTCCATGTCTATGATGACGCGCGGTGGGAGGAAACGCTGCGCATCGTGGACACGACGTCGCCGTATGCGCTCACGGGAGCGGTGTTCGCCAACGACCGGCACGCCGTACGCCAGGCCATGACGATGCTGCGCAACGCCGCCGGCAACTTCTACGTGAACGACAAGCCGACCGGCGCCGTTGTCGGGCAGCAGCCGTTCGGTGGCGCGCGTGGGTCGGGCACCAACGACAAGGCCGGCTCCAAGCTGAACCTCGTGCGCTGGGTGAGCGCGCGCAGTATCAAGGAAACCTTCTCGCCGCCAACGGACTTTCGCTATCCGTTCATGGACGAGCGCTAGCGCGACAATGCCCCGCTACCGGTACCTCACCGCCGACGTGTTCACGGACACGCCGTTCAGCGGCAACCAGCTGGCGGTGTTTCCCGACGCGCGCGGCATTCCCCAACACCGGCTGCTCGACGTCACGCGCGAGTTCAATTTTTCGGAGACGACGTTCGTCTACCCGCCGGACGATCCGGCGCACACGCGACGCGTCAGGATCTTCACGCCAGGTGAGGAAGTTCCCTTCGCCGGACATCCCACCGTGGGCACCGCGCACGTACTGGCCGCCATTGGCGATATCGCGCTGCGTGGCGACCTCACGCGCATCGTGTTCGAAGAGGGCGTCGGGCCGGTGCCAGTGGCCATCCGCGCGAGCAACGGGGTGCCGGTGTCGGCACAACTGTCCGTTGCGAAGCTGCCGGAGACGGGCCCGCTGGCCGCCAGTCATGGCGCGATCGCCGCGACCCTGGGCCTGGATGTGTCCGACCTGGTTGGCGACGACTGGAGTCCGCAGACGCTCTCGTGCGGATTGCCGTATCTCTTCGTGCCCGTCCGGGACATGGCGGCCGTTGCGAAGGCGCGCGTCCGCATGGACACGTGGGACGTCACGCTCAAGGGCACGTGGGCATCGGAACTGTTCGTCTTTGCGCGCGGGGGCGAACGTGCGGGAACCGCCATCCGCGCCCGGATGTTCGCACCCGGCCTGAACGTGCCGGAAGACCCGGCAACGGGCAGTGCGAATGCGGCGCTCGCCGGCTACCTCGCGGCACGCGACCCGCGGCGCGACGGCCTCCTGACATGGCGCGTGGAACAGGGGTTCGAAATGGGACGGCCCAGCATCATCGACGTGGAGGCCGACGTGGCAGGCGGACACGTGACAGCGGTACGCGTTGGCGGCGCCTCGGTGCTGGTGGCCGAGGGCACGATGGCCATTGCCTAGCGGTTTAGTGCGCTGGTGCGCGCCGCGCGAGCCGGATTGCGCCTCCCACGCCAATGGCGCAGCCGGCGATGATGAGGCCGATGCCACCGTACGCCAGGTACCTGGCGTGATCCGCGGCCGCGAGGGCGGACTCGGTGCGCGGACCAGGATGCCGATAGGACAGCTTGCCGATCTCCTGCAGCCGCAGGCTGGCGGCGTAACACAGCAGGGCACCGGCCAGGATGCAGACGAGGGAGCCGAGGTCCACGAGGCGAGCCCTGTGCGAGACAGTAGTCATGAACCCGAATATGCCCGGCGCAGTGCCAACTTCCTATGGGTTGCCCACCGCCCGGCGACGTACCAGCTTGCGATCACCCGCTTCCCATGATGCCCGTGCCCTACAGAATTCTCGTTACCGACGACATCGATCCGGACGGCGTCGCGCTGCTCACGGCCGAGCCGTCGTTCGTCGTTGACGTGGAACCAACGCTTCCTCCTGCGGAACTCCTCGAGCGCATCGGGGACTATGACGCGTTCGTCGGCCGCAGCGCGACCCGCATCACCGAACCGCTGCTCAAGCGAGCTACCCGGTTGCGCGTCGTTGGGCGGGCGGGTGTTGGCGTGGACAACATCGCCATCGACGCCGCCACCGCCCTGGGCATTGCTGTCATCAACGCGCCCGCTGGCAACACCGTCGCCGTGGCGGAATTGTTCTTCGGGGCGGTCATCGGCCTGCTGCGCCACCTGCCGCACGCCGCCACCTCCATGCACGACGGCAAGTGGGATCGTGCACAACTGCTCGGCACCGAGCTGAAGGCAAAGACCCTGGTGATCGTGGGCGTGGGCCGGATTGGCGGCGAGATCGCCACGCGGGCGCTCGCCTTCGGCATGGACGTGGCCGGATACGATCCCTACGTGGGCGACGACCGCTTTCGCGCGCTCAAGATTCGCCGGCTCGCGACGCTGGAGGAGGGGCTCGACGAGGCGGACATCATCACGGTGCACACCCCGCTCACCGAGGAGACTGAAGGCATGATCGGCCGGCGCGAGCTCGCGCGGTTGAAGAATGGCGCGATTGCCGTGAACATGGCGCGCGGCGGTATCATCGAGGAAGCGGCACTCGTGCAGGCACTCGAGGGCGGCCAACTGCGCGGCGCCATCGTGGACGCGTTCAGCAAGGAGCCGCTGGCCAGTGACAACCCGCTGCGGACCGCCCCGAACACGTTGCTCACGCCGCACATCGGCGCGTCGAGCGCCGAGGCACAGCGCAACGTTGCCGTGGACGCATGTGCGGCCGTGCGCGATGCGCTGCTGCACAACGAGCTTTCCCGCTCCATCAACGTGGCCGGTGCCGGAGACGGCGACTGGAAGGCGCTCCAGGGCGCATTGCTCGTCACCCGCCGCGCGGCTTCTGTCGCGCGCGCCATCCTCGCCGACCGCGGCGTGCGCGCGGTGCAGCGCCTGTCACTCCGGTGCGGCGCCGAATTGGCCGGTGCGTCAGCGGCGCTCCTTGCGTCGGCGGCGGCGGGTGTGCTCGACGGGGTGGTGGACGTCGAGCGGCTCAACCTGATCAACGCGCGCTCACTGGCGGAAGGCAGGGGAATGGAACTGTCCTGCTCCGAGACATCTTCGCTTGGCCCATTCGGCGTCCAGGTGAGCCTGAGCGGCGGCATGCAGGAAATTGCCGTTGCCGGCGTGGCACCAGACGGCGCTGCGGGGCGGCTCACGCGCATCGGCGGATTTCATGTGGACGTGGCTCCGCGCGAAACGCTGGTGATCCTCACCAACCACGACGTGCCGGGCGTCATCGGGCGCGTGGGCACGCTGCTGGGCGACGCGGGAGTGAACATCGCCGAGTATCACCAGGCGCGGCTGGCGCAGGGCGGCGAGGCGCTGGCGGCCATCAGTGTGGACGGAAGTGTGGGTGCCGGCGTGCGCGAGGCACTGTTGAAGTTACCGGATATCCTGTCGGCCACCGTTGTGCACTTCCGCGGCGCGTAGTGCATTCGTCGAGCGCGCCCGAGGTGACGCACGACGAGGAAGTGCGTCGCGCGTATGCATCCGATGCGTCGGGATTGATGATGATGCCGGACGGCGTGACGCGACCCACGACGGCGGACGAGGTGGCGGCACTCCTCGCAGAGTCGTCCGCAGCGCGCACCATGGTGACCGCAGCGGGCGGACAGACCAGCACCACCGGCGCGTCCATCAGCGATCGCGGCACCATCCTCTCACTGCGCGCCATGGCGCGGGTGATCGAGATCGATCCCGTTGCACGTACGGCGCGCGTGGAGCCTGGCGTGCTGGTGGGCGACCTCAAGCGCGCGTGCGCCGAGCACAACCTGCTCTTCGCGCCCGACCCCACGAGCGAGGAGGAATGCACGGTGGGCGGGGCAGTGGCGTGCAATGCCTCCGGCGCCCGCTCGTTCCGCTACGGCGCCACGCGTCCGCATGTCCGCGCGCTGCGCGTGGCGCTCGCGGACGGAAGCATCGTGGACCTGCGACGGACGGCGCTCGAGAAGAACACCGTCGGATATGCCCTGGCGCACGACCCGGTGGACTGGTTCGTGGGCAGCGAAGGAACACTCGGCGTGGTGGTGGAGGCGGAGGTGGCCCTGCTGCCGCTGCCCGAGCAGGTGATTGGACTCGCCATTCCATTTGCCACCGAGCACGCCGCATTGCAGTTCTTGGTGGCCGCACGGGATGAGGCCACGGTGCATCCGCGCTGCCTGGAGTTCTTCGACGTGCTGGCCCTTGCGATCGCGCGCACGGCGGAGGAATCGCCCACGTGGGCGCAGGGTGCGAGTGCGTTCGTGTATGTGGAGGAGGTGCCGCCCAACGGACGTGACCCTGCGCTGGACGAATGGCTGGCGCTCGCCGAGCAGCACGGGGCACTCGTGGACGACGTGCGGGTCTACGAGGGCGAGACAGCGTTGCGGGAAGCGCGGCGCGTGCGACACGCCGTGCCGGCACACATGAACGAACGCGGTGCGGCGCGGCGGGTCCACGGCGGACGCAAGGTCTCGACAGACTGGGCGGTGCCGTACCGACAGCTTGCGCGCGCGATCGGGCATGCGCGCACGCTCGCGAGTGAGGCGGGCATCGAGCAGGCAGTGATCTACGGACATGCGGGCAACGGGCACCCACACCAGAACTTCATCGCCAACGACGCCGGCGAACTGGCACGCATCGAGTCCGTCGTCGAAGCCACCCTGCGCGAAGTCATCGCGCTCGGCGGCACGGTGGCCGCGGAGCATGGCATCGGGAAGATCAAGCGCAAGTGGCTTCCCCTCCAGATGTCGCCACTCCAGGTGCGCACCATGCACGCGGTGAAGCGCGAGCTCGATCCGTTCGGAATCCTCGCGCCCGGCAACGTGCTGTGACCGCAGCCGGTTTTTCGAGCGTCATCCTCGACGTCGATTCCACGCTCTGCAGCATCGAGGGCATCGACTGGCTGGCCGAGCGGCGCGGGCCGGCCGTTGGCGCCGAGGTGGTTGCGCTGACCGATCGCGCGATGCGTGGCGAGATTGCGCTCGATGCCGTGTACGGAGAGCGGCTGGCGCTCGTGCGGCCGTCACGCGGCGACATGCGTGCGCTCGCCGAGGCGTATGCCGGCTCGATGGCCGGTGGCGCTATGCGCGCCGTGACTCGGCTGCTCGCCAGTGGGCGGCGCGTGGTGATGGTGAGCGGGGGACTGCGCGACGCCATCCTTCCGCTGGGGCAATTGCTGGGAATCGGCGAGGATGATGTTCACGCGGTGTCGGTCCGGTTCGATGCGTCCGGCAACTACGCCGATTTCGACGCTGCGTCTCCGCTCGCCACCGCGACCGGCAAGCGCGCGGTAGCGGAATTGCTGGCACTCCCCGCGCGGGTGCTTGCCGTGGGTGATGGGGCCACCGACCTTGCGATGCGTCCAGCAGTGGATGCGTTCGCGGCGTTTACCGGCTTCGTTGCGCGCGATGCGGTGGTGCGCGGGGCAGACGTCGTCATCACTTCCTTCGATCAGCTCGTGGAGCTCGTGCTCGCATGACCATGCCATTACTCGAGAACGGAACCTTCTTCTTTCCGGGTCCCACGGAGGTGCGCGCGGAGGTACTGCAGGCAATGACGCATCCGATGGTCGCGCACAGGGGTGCGGTGTTCGAGGATCTGTTCGGCCGGCTGCAGGTGGCGCTGCAAGCCATCTTCGGCACGGCGCGTCCGGTGTACATCAGCAGTTCGTCGGCAACAGGGCTGATGGAGGCGGGTGTCCGCTGCGCGCCTGCTGGCCGAATCCTCTCCATCGTGAACGGCGCGTTCTCCGCGCGCTTTGCGGCGATTGTCGCGGCGTGCGACCGCGAGCGTGATGTGCTGGACGTGCCGTGGGGTGAGACGGTGGACCTGGACCGTCTGTCGGCGCAATTGAAATCCACCCGCTATGCGGCGGTGACAGTCGTGCATTCGGAGACATCCACAGGCGCGCTCACGGACGTGCGCGCGGTGACGCAGCTGGCACACGCGAGCGATGCCATGTGCCTTGTGGACTCCGTCACCGGTGTCGGCGCGGCGGAACTGAAATTCGACGAATGGGAGCTGGACTACGCGCTGACGGGCTCGCAGAAGGCACTCGCGCTGCCTCCCGGTCTAGCGTTCGCCGCGGCGTCAAGTGCGTTCATTGCGTCAGCCAGGTCGCAGTCCGGGCGGGGCCTGTACTTCGACCTCGTGGAGTTCGACGCCTATGCGGTGAAGAACCAGACGCCGAACACGCCGGCCATCCCGCTCTTCTTCGCCGCGGACGTGCAGCTTCCGGCGATCGCCGCGGAAACCATGCCTGCGCGGTGGGATCGTCACGCGTCGATGGCGCAGCGGACGTACGCGTGGGTGAACCAGCTTGCAGCGCGGCACGGCGACGCGATTCGCGTGCTCGCGACCGCCGGCCACCGCTCGCCGTCGGTGACGAGCATCGTGCTGCCAGCGTCGGTGACCGCCACGTCGGTGCTGCGCGCCGTGACCGAACGCGGGTTCACCATCGGGAGTGGCTACGGCAAGAACAAGGAGACCAGCGTGCGCATCGGGCACATGGGCGACCATACGCTGGCGGGCCTGGAGCGATGCCTTGCCGCGTGCGATGGCGCGTTCGACGCGGTCATGCGATAGCGTCGTCCGTTGGCCTCCCGCCGCTGGTCCAGACTCGCACGCAGTCGCGATTGGCCCGCTTGGCCTGGTACAGCGCGTCGTCGGCACGAGACCACAGCAAATCCGCCACGTGCTGCTCGGCACGTGGCGGGCCAGCGGCGATGGCCACGCCAATGCTCGCCGTCACCGTGACGGGGGTGAGGGTTCCATCGATCACGCAGCGGAGGTCGTGTATGCGTTCGCGCAGGCGATTGGCGAACAACTCTGCGCCGCGTAGCCCGGTGTCCGCCAGGAGGATGGTGAATTCCTCCCCGCCTACGCGCGCGACGAAATCGCCCACTCGGCCCGACTTTCGCAGCAGGTCGCCAATGCACCGCAGGACGGCGTCCCCGGCGGGATGTCCGTGCGTATCGTTCACCCACTTGAAGTAGTCGAGGTCGATGGCCAGCAGCGCCAGTTCGCTGCCAACGCGGGATGCGCGGTTGAGCTCGCGCGTCAGCGCCTCGTCGAATCCCCGGCGGTTGAGGCATCCGGTGAGCGCGTCCGTCATGACCATGTTCGACAGGTGGGTGCGAAAACCGTTGTAGGCAATACCAACGCGCGTGATGGCGTCCATCCGCCGATCTGCCGCAACGTCGTACTCGCCGGTGAAGTCCCCATGTTCGACCTGCTCGAACAGCTCGACGATCAGGCGCAGCCGCCGGCGAACGTCGTCTGCCTGCAGCACGATGAAGACGAGGCCGGCAGAGCAAATGACCAGTGTCCAGAGTTCATCCGTCGCCGCGATGGGCAGGCCGCGCACGACCGCGGAGACGATGAGCAGGGGATAACAGAGCAGGCCGGCCGATACGACGCGCTTCGCCTGCCGGCGGCCGAAGCAGAAACTGGCTACGTGCACCACGACGATGGTGCCAAGCAGA
>JAYVNZ010000561.1:0-4872 GCA_043758185.1 Gemmatimonadaceae bacterium
TCCGGTCGCGCTCGCGCCACTGCCCCCGCCGCGAGTCGGGCCATTGCCGCCGGTTCATCAACCAACCCGCGCACGATCGCGTCGAGCGTGTCAACCGTGAGCTCGGCCTGCGGCAGGTTGATGGCGGCGCCGGCGGCGGCCAGCACGTTCGCGTTCACCGTCTGGTGATCTGCCGCCGCCGTTGGCAGCGGCACGACGATAGCGGGTATGCCCCACGCGAACAGCTCCGCCGTGGTCATCGCGCCCGCGCGGGCGATCGCAAGGTCCGTTGCGGCGTACGCCTCCTGGATTGGGGAGAGATACTCGCGCACGCACACGCGACCGCCATCGAGGGACGCGAACTCGTCGAAGCTCGCCTTGCCCGTCATCCAGATGAGGTGCAGCCCATCGGGCAACCCGCGCCTCACCCACTCCGCGACAACGAGGTTGATGGCGCGCGAGCCCTGGCTGCCCCCGTAGACGAGCAGCACCTGCCCGCCCTGCGCGGGAAAGCCCCACGCCTGCCGCGCGGCCGCGCGATCGGGCCGTGGATTGGGAGGCGGCTCTATGGGTGCCCCCGTGTCCACATGCTGGTCTGGCGTACCGCCGATGACGCGTGATGCTTCAGGGAAAGCGAGATAGTATTCCCGCGTCCAGCGGCGGAACGCGCGTGCCGTGAGGCCTGGGTAGCTGTCGCCCGCCTGCTGCACGATGGGGATGCCGTGCACTACGGCGTAGGCAAGTCCGACTCCTGCTGCGTACCCACCGGTTCCCACGATGAGCGTCGGATGCTCGCGTCGCACCACGTCGCCAAGGGCTCGCCAGCCAGTCACCGCGCCGCTGATCGTGCGCCAGTTCTCCCATGGCTTCGTGCGATACAGCGGATGGAGGTCGAGCAGCACGTGCGGAAACTCCGTGGTCGGCAGCACCGTGCGCTCCAGTCCCCGTTGCGCGCCAATGAAGAAGGGCTGCACCGTGGGGTCGAGGCGCACGAGTGTGCGCGCGATGGCGAGGCCGGGATACAGGTGGCCTCCGGTGCCGCCGCCGGCAAAGAGCACGGTCCTGCGAGTGTCGGGCATGTCAGCCTGTCGGCGAGGAGAGCGGATCGGTGGCGCTGGAGCCGACGACGCGCTCCTTCTGGCTGCCGATGTTCACGAGCAGGCCAGTCATGAACATCGAGAGCACGATGTTGGACCGGCCGTAGGAGACGAAGGGCAGCGTGAGACCCGTTGTCGGCAGCAGGCCCACCACCACGCCGATGTGCAGATAGGCCGTGAGCACGGTGACGAACGTGAGGCCGACTGCCACGAGTTGCAGGAAGGGCGAGCGCGCATGGCGTGCGATGCGAAAGCCCAGCAGCGCATAGGCGGCAAAGGCCATGGTCACGGCCGCGAGCCCCACGAATCCCCACTCTTCGCCGATGTTGCTGGCGATGAAGTCGCTGTAGGGAAATGGCAGGAACCCGTATTGCTGACGCCCCTGCCCATAGCCAACGCCGAAGGCACCGCCCGAGCCGACGGCGATCAACGACTGCTTGAGCTGGTACTTCATCTGCGTCGGTGCCCCGCCCGGATCAAAGAAGGCTGTCAGCCGCAGCGCGGCGTACTGCACCTTCTCGATCTTGCTCCAGAGCACCGGAATGGCGAGTGCGCACAACGCAACAAAGTGCGCAATGCGCACACCGCCGGCAAAGAGCAGCACCGCCAGCATCAACGTGTACAGCATGGCCACGGAGAGATCCGGCTCCAGCGCTGCCAGCAGGTCCAGCACGCCGATCACAACGAAGAACGGCAGAACACCCTTGGTGAGCCGGCGCAACTGGTCACCCTTCTTCACGATGAGCATGGACGTCCAGATCACCACGCCGAGCTTTCCGAATTCGGACGGCTGCATGCTGGTGCCGAACAGGAAGCGCTTGGAACCGTTCACGCGCGGTGCGATGCTCGGTGGCAGCACCAGGCACAGGAACAGCGTCGCGATGGTCAGCCACATGACCGGCCATGCCCACTCGTGGTACTTCTCCGCGTCCATCTTCGCGGCAATGGCGAACGCCACGATGCCAGCCAGGACTCCCGTGGCCTGGCGCGCAACGTAATACCAGCTGTTCTTGTTTTCCTGCATCGCCACGATGGCGCTGGCGCTGTAGAGCACGGCCAGCCCGAACACGAGCACCACGGCCATCACCAGCACCAGGCCGCGCGCCTCGGCACCCATCCGCCATCGCTCACGAATGCGTGCGGCCGCGTGGACGCGCTCGCGCGGCAGGGCGGCCGCGGTCACGCCCCGCCGCCCCCCATTTCCGCGGCAAGTTGCTTGAACACGCGACCGCGTTCCTCGTAATTGTCGAACATGTCGTAACTCGAGCACGCAGGCGACAGGAGCACCGCGTCGCCGCTCTGGGCCACCTCGCGCGCGCGGGCCAGCACATCCTCGAATGTGCTGCCGAGCGTCTCGATAGGCACCACGCCCTGGAGATCCTGCACGACGATGGACGCGGCTTCGCCGTACGCAATGACATGCGTCACGGTGCGCCGCAATTCATCGGCGAGCGCGTCGTACGCCTCACCCTTGTGCCGGCCGCCCAGCAGGAGCACCGTCGGCTGGCGCATGCCACGAAGGGCAACGAGCGTGGAGGCCACGTTCGTGGACTTGCTGTCGTTGATCCAGTCCACCTCCTGGTAGCGGCCCGCCGGCTCGATGCGGTGCTCGAGGGCGCGAAACGCCCGCAGCGTATCCGCAATGCGACTGCGCGACGCCGTTGACGCATGCAGCGCGTCGGCCGACATCACGGCCAGTGCCGCCGCGAGCGCGTTCGCCACGTTGTGATCGCCAATCAGCGCAAGCTCATCGCGCCGGATGAGCGGGGCTCCCAGCACCATCAGCGTATTGCTGCCGCGATCGAAGTAGCCGTCACCTGCCTGCGACGTTGTTGAAAAACGGAGATGGCGGCCGGGTACACCCTGCACCATCTCCAGCACCGCCGCATCATCGGCGTTGCTCACCCACACCGAGCGGTCGGTCGCATTGCGGAATAGCTGCCGCTTGTCGGAGTAGTAGGCCTCGACGGACCCGTACCGGTCGAGATGATTGGCCGAGAGGTTGGTGAGGATGCCGACCGCGGGTGCGATGCTCGCCGCGTCATGGAGCTGGAATGAGCTCGTTTCCAGCGCCACCCAGTCCGGCTGCCGATCGCGCAGCGCAACTTCAGACAGGGGCGTGCCGATGTTGCCGGCAGCCACCGCGTCGTGCCCGAGCCCCTCGAGGAGCTGCTGCACAAGCGATGTCGTCGTCGTCTTGCCGTTGGTGCCGGTGATGGCGATGTACCGCTCATGCGGAAGGAACTGGAGCGCCACCTCGAGCTCGCCCACGATCGGCACGCCGGCATCGCGCGCGGCGCGCATGGGCGGCGCGTCGGGCGGCACGCCCGGACTCGCCACCACCAGGGCGCTCCGCGCAATTCGCGCGAGGTCGTGCCCACCATGTTCCACGTCCACGCCGATGGGTGCGAGATGCATCGTGGCGCGCAGCACGGCGTGGCCGGCACCGGCGTCACTGGCGTAGACGGCGGCGCCAGCCTTTCGAAGCAGTTCGGACACCGCGCGACCGCTCCGCGCCAGGCCAATCACGCTGATCTCACCGCGCGTCCATGCCGCGGGCAGCGCCTCCGTGAGGGAGCGCACCGGCATGCTACCGCACCTTCAGCGTGGAAATGGCGAGGAACGCCCCGATGATGCCGATGATCCAGAAGCGCACCACCACCTGTTGCTCGCTCCATCCCTTCACCTCGAAGTGATGATGGAGCGGCGCGCGGAGAAAGACGCGATGTTGCTGCGCATATTCGACGCCGAATCGCCGCTTGCGATACTTGAAGACGAACCGCTGCAGCACCACGGACATCATCTCGGCAAAGAACACGATGCCGATGGGCAGCAGCAGGAATTCCGACTTGAGCAGGATGGCCACCGCCCCGATTGCGCCGCCCAGTGCGAGCGAGCCCGTGTCGCCCATGAAGACATGCGCTGGATACGTGTTGTACCAGAGAAAGCCGATCAACGCGCCCACCATTGCCAGGCAGTAGATCGTGAGTTCGCCGGAATGCTGCAGGTAGAAGATGCCCAGGTAGCGCGTGGCATCCACTCGCCCGATGAGGTAGGCAAAGATGCCGAGCGTGGCGAAGGCAATCGCGCTGAGGCCGGCCGCGAGCCCGTCCAGTCCATCGGTGAAGTTCACCGCGTTGCTCACGCCCACCAGCACGAACGTCGTCCAGGGCACATACAGGATGGTGGGCACGAACACCACCAGCAGGTACTTGTAGAAGGGCAGCGTGGTGGATCCGCCCGCGAGGTTCGGGGAGAGCGGGTATGCCCACAGATACGCGCCCAGCGCCAGGCCGATGGTGACCTGCCCGATGAGCTTGTACCGCTCCACCAGCCCTTCATTCTTCTGCCCCAGCCGGCGCTGCTTCAGCTTGAGGTAGTCATCGAGGAACCCAATGATGCCCATGCCCGTGGTCACCAGGAGCGCCAGCATGACGTAATGGCTGAACACGCGCGCCCAGAGCAGGGTGGAGACCAGCGCCGAAAAGAGGAAGATCAATCCGCCCATGGTGGGCGTCTTGGTCTTCAGTGCATGGGCCTCGGGAGTGCCCTCACGCACCACCTGATAGTTGGCCGCGTTGTCCAGTCGCCTCAGGATCACGGGCCCCACCACGAAACTCAGCACGATGGACGTCACTGCCGCGCCAGCTGCCCGGAACGTGATGTACGTGAAGATATTCAGGATGTGGTACTGCTTCACGAGCGGGACGAACAGGTAATAGAGCAATGGACTCGATGATTGCGACGGTGAAACTGCACGTGTCGTCCTGAGCGCAGCGAAGGACCTGCTCTTGCC
>JAYVNZ010000562.1:0-9989 GCA_043758185.1 Gemmatimonadaceae bacterium
TTCTTTCACGAAGCTCTCCTGAGCATGGCGAGCGCGGAACCACGGCCCTAGCTTCCCGGGTGACTGGCCACGGCCACTTACCCGGGAAGTGTTCCATGCGAGCCATCCGAATTCACGAGACGGGCGGACCGGAGGTGATGCAGTTCGAGACGATCGACGACCCGGCGCCGGGTGCGGGCGACGTACTGGTTCGCATGGAGGCGGTGGGGGTCAACTTCATCGAGGTGTACCACAGGAAGGGCCTGTACAAGTCTCCACTGCCGTTCACGCCGGGCACCGAGGGTGCGGGTACAGTCGTGGGAGTGGGCGCAGGTGTGAACGACGTGCACGTTGGCGATCGCGTCGCATCGCAGAACTTCAGGGGCTCCTATGCGGAGCTCGCGCTGGTTCCGGCGGACAAGCTCGTGCGGATTCCGGATGGCGTGGATACGAAGCTCGCCGGTGCGATCATGCTCCAGGGGATGACTGCGCACTACCTCGCCACATCGGTGTATCCCCTCGCGTCGGGCGAGCGCTGCCTGGTGCACGCGGCGGCGGGTGGTGTGGGCCTGTTGCTCTGCCAGATGGCTCGGCGGATCGGCGCGCACGTCATCGGCACGGTGTCCACCGAAAGGAAGGCCTCGCTCGCGCGCGAGGCGGGCGCGCATGACACGATTCTGTATACGACGCAGGACTTTGCTGCCGAGGTGCGGCGCATCACGGATGGTGCAATGGTGCACGTGGTGTACGACTCCGTGGGGGCAACGACGTTCCTGAAGAGCATGGACTGCCTTGTACGGCGCGGCATGCTGGTGCTGTTCGGGCAGTCGAGCGGACCTGTGGCGCCGTTCGACCCGAACCTGCTGAATGCGAAGGGGTCGTTGTTCCTCACGCGGCCCACGCTGGCGCATTACGTCGCGACGCGAGAGGAACTGCTGTGGCGCGCAGGGGACGTGCTGGGCTGGGTGGCGGACGGTTCGCTCATGGTCACCATCGATCGCGAGGTACCGCTGGTACATGCGGCCGAGGCGCATCATGCCCTGGAGGGCCGCCGTACCACGGGCAAGGTGTTGCTGGTTCCGTAGCGACGCTGGTGACGCGACCGGTGCATGGTGCGTCCCGATAACGATGCGACGTACACTGCTGATGATGACGGCCGCGCTCGCTGTGTCCGGCTGCGCGCGCCATGCGTACTCCACGAGTGCCCCGGTTTTGCCACCGAGCCCACGGGCGGTGCAATCCGGTGCGAGCGTTTCAGTCGCTCGGAGCAGTGTGTCCAGTGCCGAGGCGGTGGACTACCTGTTGGCGCGCGGGATCCTGATTCCGGTGGCGGGTGCCGCAATGAGCCAGTTGTTCGACGCGTTCGATGAGGCGCGTGATGGCGGGCGCACGCACCGTGCGCTCGACATCATGGCTCCGCGTGGAACGCCGGTGATTTCGGCGGACAGTGGGCGGATCCTGCGTATCAGCGTGAGTACGCTGGGCGGCAATACCGTGTACGCCACCGATCCGCTCGGACGTGTGGTGTATTACTATGCGCATCTCGACGCGTACCAGCCTGGCCTCATGCAGGGCGCGCCGGTGGCTCGTGGCGATACGCTGGGATTTGTCGGCACCACCGGCAATGCGCCAAAGGACGCGCCCCACCTGCACTTTCAGGTCATGCGGATGCCCGCGGACGGACGGTACTGGGACGGCGACCCGATCAATCCGTACCCGGTCATCCTTCTCACGCACGATCCCGTTCGTCCATGACCATCTCGTCAAAGGAGCGCGCCGAGCTGCGCGCCGAAGCGCATCACCTCACGCCGCTCGTGCACGTGGGACACCAGGGGCTCACGGAGGCGCTGCTGCAGACCATCGATGATGCGCTCCGCACGCACGAACTGGTGAAGATCGCCATGGTGAAGGCGGCGGACGTGAAGCCGAAGGATGCATCGCACGAACTGGCGGAGAAGCTGGGTGCGGACGTGGTGCAGACCATCGGACGCACCTGCACGCTCTATCGCGCAAATCCCGATCTTCCGAAGAAGAAGGGTGCGGCGCCGCCCTGGAAATAGCAGGGCCTCGGGGCGCAACCGTTGTCGCACCTGCGAATCGCATTAACTTGATCGGAGCGCGGCACATCGCGGGACCATCCGAGGCGAGCAATGCCCTACGTCATTACCGAAGCGTGCATCAACACCAAGGACAAGGCGTGTGTCGACGTCTGTCCCGTGGATTGCATCTATGAGGGTGAAAACCAGCTGTTCATCCATCCGGATGAGTGCATCGACTGCGGGGCCTGCGAGCCCGAATGCCCGGTGACGGCCATCTTTCCGGAAGAGGACGTGCCCTCGCAGATGAAGGAGTACGTGCAGCTCAATCGCGACGTATTCAAGGGCGACAATCCACCCGGCCGTCCCACGCGCTGAGTCGCGCCTTTCGGGGAGGCGCGCCATGCTTCGCGCGCTGACGTTCGATTACTGGGATACGCTGTACGAAGGTGGCGTGCTCCCCGAGCGCGTTGCGCTACGGCGCACGGCGGTGGGAGCGCTGCTGGGTGCCTATGGACGCGACCTCCCGGAGCCGCAGCTTCGCGCCCTGTACGACGCGTCGGGCCGCGAGGCGGAGCGGTGGTGGAGCGAGGAGCACCGTGGCTACCGCACTGACGACCGGCTGCGCTGGATTCTCGAACGTGCCGCGGTGACTCCACGCGAGGGGTGCGCGCATGTCGCCATGGCCGCGGACGCGGTGGACAACGCGCTCCTCATGCTGCCGCCCGCAATGCTCGTTGGCGCGTGGCAGATGCTGCGCACGCTGAGCCGCCGCTTCACACTCGCCATCATCAGCGACACCGGATTTGCATCGGGTCGCGCACAGGACCGGCTGCTGGAGAAGGATGCGGCACGCACGTTCTTTGCTTCGACCATCTATTCGATGGATGTGGGCCACGCGAAGCCGCGCGCGGAGATCTTCGAGGCCGCGACGAGGGAGCTGGGCATCGCGCCAGCAGATATCCTCCACATCGGCGACAACGAGCGCACCGACGTGAAGGGCGCGCTGGCGGCAGGCTTCCGTGCGATTCGCCTGGACGTCGTGAGGGACGGCGGCCCGAGCGAGGCGGAGTTCGTGGCGCGCTCCTTCGAGGACCTGTCAGAGTACCTGGAGAAGGTCAGACCGTCGGACAGTCTGATAGTCTGACAGTTTCACGCCTGACGCCTGACGCCTGACGTCAGACGTCAGACGTCAGGGCTGACGTCCACCGCGGTCCTGTCAGACTGTCGAACTGTCAGACCGTCAGACGTTCCCCAAAACTCGTTCCTTGACAATGAACGCCGCGGTGATCGCGATGTACTGCAGGAACGTGCTGATCTCCGAGCGCCACGCCTCGGCCCAGTGATGCTCCCCCTCCTCGTCATCGCCTGGAGGCCTGGGAAACCAGCGCGACGTCCTGCTCTTGTACCGAAGATACTCGGCACCGAAGATCGACTCGAGCACGCCCTCCTCGTAGCGCACAATCAGCGTGTACTCCACGGCAAACAGGACGAGTGCCACCGGAATGAACCAGAAGACGCCCGAAATCACGATGAACGCGAGCCAGATGAGCAGGTTGCCCACGTAGAGCGGGTTCCGCATCCACGCGAAGATGCCATACGTCACAAGCCGCTGCACGGTGCGAGAACGACGACGCGTCACGGTGCCCGCCGCGGCAACCCCGGCCAGCCGGATCGACTCGCCGAGCACGATGAGCAGCGTGCCGAGGATCCAGTTCATGGCATCCGTGGTGCCGTGCGCCAGGAGCGGCACCAGCAGGAACGGGACGGGCAGCCAGCCGCGATGCCGAAACAACACCGCGCCCATGCGAGCGCTGGGCCGACGCTCGGCATCGGAAATCTTCTGTTCTGCGGCGCTGTCGGTGGGCGAAGAAGACATGGCGAGCAATTGGGGCGTGACGGTGGGACCGCAGCGTTCAAAGGTCGCTGGCGCGGCAGCGTTACTCAAGGCGCGGCCCCAGGACCCATGTTCACGCGTGACGACCGCGAGGACATGTCACCCGGCGATGTGCGCTTCGCTATGCGCGCTCCTCGTCGCCCTCGGGCCAGTGCGGAAGGAGCGTGCGCCACTCCTCGGGCACGCGCACGGGCTTGCCCTTTCGATCGAGCGCCACGAACACGATGGATGCCTGCGCCACCAGTGTGTCGGAGCCCACTTTCCGCACATCCTGCTTCACGACGTAGCTCGTGTTGCGCACGGCCAGGAGACCGCTCCGGATCAAAAGATCGTCGCCGGGAAGTGACTGTGCGAAGTAGTCGATATCCACGTGGCGCACTACGGAATACACCGGGACAGTCGCAAAGTCGCGAACTCCGCCGATGCCTTCACGCTCGAGCAGCTCCCAGCGTGCCCGCTCGAGAAAGGCCAGCATGGTGGCATGGTTCACGTGTCCGAGCATGTCGCAGTCGGCAGGATAGACGTGAAACACGACTTCGGGTAACCGATCCATCATCCGCTCCTCGCGTCAAGCCAGCGTGCGTCGAAGGTAAGCCAGAAGAGAACATCGCCGTCAGGCGCACCGTGTGCCAATGCAAGGGCGTGACCGAACGCCTTCGCGCTGTACGTTCCGTCAAGTTGCGGCCCACCCGATCGTGCCAGCCAGCCGGCAGCTTCGCTTGCGGCAGCAGTCTCCCGCCCATACCCGCCGCCGAACGACGCGTGCTCGATGACGAGCCGCGAGGCATCGATGCGAACCACAGGCTCGCCAGCGAGTCGCTCGAGCAGTGCGCGACTTCGTCGCGCCAGCCGCAGCACGTGCCCGCGATTGCCGACGATGCGCGGCACCACACGCACCGCGATAACCCGCGTGACCACCCCGGCAATGGCAAACCCCAGCAGCAGGCCCGCAACTGTTCCACCGCTACCAAGGGGCACCACCACGGACTGTGGCATGGGAATGCCCTTGCGAGCAAGCTGCGCCACGAGTTCCATCGCCGCTTCCGCGTGCCCCAGCGCTCCCAGCGGCGAGCTCCCGCCTGCAGGAATCCAGTGAACGCGGCGGCGCAGCCGGCGCAGCGCCACTCGGAGGTATGCGTCAGCTGCGGAGCGTGTTTCCGTGACATGTGCGTGCTCGCGCATCCGCGCGGCCGTCGCGGCCGCCACGGCGTGCATCTCCTGCGGCCAGGTGAGCACCTCGGCCTGGAGGCCAAGGTGCTCGCCGTGCAGCGCAACAGCCAACGCGTGCGTGGATCCTGACGGCCCTACCGTGAGGACCTTGCGGTTGGCGGGCACTCCGGCGAACAGCAGTTGGAGCGCGCGCACCTTGTTTCCGCCGAGCACGAGTGACGACAGGTCGTCCCGCTTCACCAGCACGGTGGTTCCCCTCACCTGATATCGCTCAACGCGCGTCTCAACGACGCCCAGGTCTGCGCGAGCAAGGCTCTGGCGCAACCGGGGATAGCGCTGCAGCAGCAGGTCCACGCTACTGCCCTGGATCGTCCACTCCCTCATGCGGGCCGGGCGCGTCCGGGCTGTGCACCGCATACGTCCACGTACCCTCCGTGGGAAGCTGCTCCAGGTAGAGCATCTGCACCACCACCATCACGGTGGCCAGCAGCGGGACCGCCACCATCAGCCCGATGAACCCGAACACAATGGCCAGCATGGCTTGCGTGATCACCGTGAGCGCGGGCGGCAGGCGGAGCCCGTTCTTCATCAGCAATGGCACCAGCAGATGGCTTTCAACGAACTGCATGGCCCAGTAGGCAAGCGCCACGTAGCCCGCCTTTTCCGGCGAATCCAGGAATCCCATGGCCACGCCGGGCATGGCACTGAGGATGGGGCCGATGGTGGGAATGAACTCGAACAGCCCCACCAGCACGCCGAGCGCGAACGCGGCCTTCACGTGTAGCAGGAGGAGCACCACGGTGCTCACCACGCACATGGACGCCATCGCCACCAGTTGGGTCAGCAGCCACTTCCGCAGGACCATGGCGATCCGGTCCATCATGATCACGCCGCGCGGTCGCTTCCTGGCCGGCAGCAGCGACAGCAGGCCCCTACGATAGAGGTCCGGTTCCGCGGCGAAATAGATGCTGAGGAACAGGATGAGCAGGACGCCGCCCACGATCTCCACCGTGGAGGTGATGAACGGGAAAAGGTATTGCGACATGCCACGCACGCGGTCTCGCAGCTGCTCGTGCAGCGCAGGGGAGCGCGCCGGTGCGGTCGTGCTGTCGCCAGGTGGAACGGCGCGGGCCACCGGCCGCCCCGCGGCGCCTGCCTGTCCCTGCGGCGCGGCAGCCGTGGAGTCGTCCGCCGCGGTCACGAGCAGGCCGAGTACGCCGCTCTGACGCTGCTTGACCCATTCCTGCACGCGGTCCACGGCTTCCGGCAGCTTCTGCCGCAGTTCTGCGCCCTGTGCGCGCAACGTGGGCGCTACCCAGGCACCCACGCCCACCAGCAGGCCGACAAAGCCGAACACGATGAGCGCCGCCGCAACGGCGCGCGGAATACGGAAGCGCTGGAGGTGGCCCACGCCCGACGACACGGCGATCGCGAACAGCATGCCCAGGAACACGGCGAAGAACAGCACGTGCGCGACCCAGAACAGCTTGACGGCAAGGAGGACCGCCACCACCAGCGAGGTGGTCCGCACGACATCTCGGCTACGCCAGCCCACTGTGCGCACCTTTGTGGTTCCGCTCCGTCCCCCTCCGCCACCGAGCGACTCCTTCCGGGCCTGTTGCGCGGAGCCTGGCCGAGGGGTTGCGCCTGACGGACGAGACTGCTTGTGCTCTGGTGACGTAGGGGAGTCAGGCATGCGTGTGGGTGAGTGATCGTGCGTATGCGCGGCCGGAATCGTGCCCGTGAGTCACACGACGGCCGCGTGCCAAGCGATACATTACGCGGTCGCTATTCGATCCGCCAACAGAGTGAGGGGCCAGCGTGGCTGAGCGCGCGAAGACTGCAACGTTCGAGTACCTGGACACAGTGCCGGCCGTCGACCGTTTCACGGACGAAATAGCCGGCGCGTCCGAGCTGGCCATAGATACGGAGGGAGCGAGCTTTCATCGCTTCATCGATCGCATCTACCTGCTGCAGCTCTCCACGCGTGACCGCCACGCGGTCATCGATCCACTGCCCATCGGCACGCCGGCGGGCCTGGGCGCGCTGCTCGAGAGCCCCGATGTCGAGATCGTGTTCCACGATGCCGACTATGACCTCCGCCTGCTGCAGCAGGATTACGGCTGGAAGATCACGCGTATCTTCGACACGCGCATCGCAGCCCAGCTCCTTGGGTACACCGCCTTCGGGCTCGCCGCGCTACTGGAGCGCTTCTTCAGCGTGAAGCTGGACAAGAAGCATCAGCGCGCCGACTGGTCCATGCGTCCGCTGACGGCGGATATGCTCGACTACGCAGCGCAGGACACGCGATTCCTGCTGGAGCTCAAGGACAAGATGTCCGCCGAGCTGGAAGGCATGGGGCGCATGGCGTGGGCACGGGAGGAATTCAGCCTGTTGGAAGGAACGCGATGGGCCGACGAGGCTCCGGGGCAGGGCTTCCTGAAGCTGAAGGGCGCGCGGGACCTCACGCGTCGCGAACTCGCCGTGCTGCGCGAACTCGTGCCCTGGCGCGACGACGTGGCTGGCCAGGTGGACCGTGCCACGTTCCGTGTGCTGGGCAACGAGCAGTTGCTCGACATCGCGCGCACGCATCCCGCCTCGCGCGACGATCTGTCGAAGATCAAGGGCATGCCGCGTGGCATCCTCGAGCAGCGCGGCGGCGAATTGCTTGAGGCCGTGAAGCGCGGACTCGCCGTGCCCGAGTCCGACCTTCCAAAGTTCCCGAGGGCGGCGCGGTGGGACCGCGACCCGGATTTCGACGCGCGCGTGACGGCATTGAAAACGGCGCGTGACACGGCCGCGAAACGGCTGGCGCTCGATCCAGGCGTCCTCTGCTCACGCGACCGCATGGAGGCAGTGGCGCGCCGCAATCCCGTCACCGTAATGGAAGCGGCTGAAGTGACCGAACTGCGACGGTGGCAGGTGAGCGAGTTGGCCGAGGAGTTCGTTGCGGCACTCGCGCCACACCGGAAGGGCGGTGCAGCAACCAGCACGCCGCCCCACGGTGAAGCCGCGATCGCGGGCACGCAGTCGCCGTACAGGGAATAGCGACGCGGGCCGAACCCTGCGCGACCTACAACCCCATGTACGCGCGCACCCGGGGTTCGATGCGGTCAGGAGACCACATTGGCGTCCAGACCAGGTTGATGGTAACCGTGCCCACGCCGGGTATGGCCTTCAGCTTCTGCTCGGCGTCGCCCATGATCTCGGGTCCGCTGGGACAGCCCGGCGAGGTCAGTGACATGTCGACCTCTACATCCGAATTCACGACGCGGACGTCGTAGACCAGCCCAAGGTCGACGATGTTGAGGTTGAGGTCCGGATCCTTGACCTTGCGCAGTGCCAGCTTGGCCTGTTCCAGGCTGAACTCGGAGAACGCTGCGGCGGAGCCAGGCTGATCGGCGGCGGGCGCTGCGGCGCCGGATTCCGCGGCGAGCGCCGCTTCCTGTTCGATGGACATTGGTTGGTACTCCATGCGGGACGACTGGAGTATCACCATCCGTCAGACCGCTCGCAACGAGCTAACCGTGATGCGTGGACTTCCGCTTCGTGGCGGCCGAGGCCACGTGCGTCTTCCCTCGGCTATGGGAGACCGATGCCGACTTGTGCCTGGGCGACTTCTTCGCGGACGAATCGTGCTTCGAACGGGAATGCGCGGAGCCCTTTCCCTTCTTGCCCTTGGCCCTGCCCCGTGCGGCGCGCTCCGGCTTGTTCCAGCCGACAGCCTTGTCGGCGCGAAAGGAGCGCGGCATGGCGATCATGCCGCCAGCATTATCCGTCACCGCCAGCGCCGCTGCGTCGGCGAGATCAGCACGCACGTCGGAAATGACCCTGGCGGGCCGGCGCGCCTTGGCGGCGTGCACACGGTTGGTGAGGAGTATGACGAACATGTCGTGGTCCGGATCGATCCACAGCGACGTGCCCGTGTAGCCTGTGTGCCCGTATGCATCCGCGCCCATGTACCTGCCGCAGCCATACTCGCCGGCGCACGTGTCCCAGCCAAGGGCGCGCGTGCTTTTCGCCGAGGAGCCACGGTGCGTGAAGCGCTGCACGGTACTGTCGGCGATGATGCGGGTGCCGTCGTACGTCCCGCCGTTCAGCATCATCTGCGCGAAGATCGAGAGGTCGCTCACGGTGCTGAACAGTCCCGCATGACCTGCCACGCCGCCGAGCGCGTAGGCATTCTCGTCGTGCACCTCGCCACGGAGGGGGTAGCCGCGGGGTGGGTCGATTTCCGTTGGGGCGATGCGCCCGCGCAGCGAGGCATCTGGGCGATAGTGCGTGTCCGACATGCCGAGTGGCGTGAAGACGCGGCGCTGGAGAAAGGCGTCGAGCTTCTCGCCGGCGACTGCCTCCACGGTGAAGCCGAGCATGTCGGCGCCCAGGTCGGAGTATTCGTAGAACTGGCCAGGGAGGGCGAACAGCGGTGTGGAAATCACCGCGGCGCGCGCCTCGTCCGGCGTGTGCGCGATTCTCCAGAGATCGCGGCCAGCGGGCAGCCCGGAGCGATGCTCCAGGAGCATGCGCAGCGTGATGCGCTCCTTGCCCCCGCCGGTGAACTCCGGGATGTACTTCGAGACCACGTCGTCGAGGTGAAGCTTGCCTTCATCGAACAGGATCATCACGGCCGTGGTGGTGCCGATGACCTTGGTGAGCGAGGCGAGGTCGTAGATGGTGCGTTCGGGCACGACGCCGCCGGACTCCGGGGTCCAGCCCAGGCGTCCGAAGCCCTTCTCCCACACGGTGGCGCCTTTCCGCCCAACCACGACCGACGCGCCCGGATATCCGCCCGCCTTGATGCCGCGCTCGATGACGCGATCGATCGTTGCCAGCCGCGCAGCAGACATGCCGACAGCAGCAGGGCGCTTCACCGGGAGGCCTTCGCTGATCGCGACGGGCCTGCGCGG
>JAYVNZ010000563.1:0-3197 GCA_043758185.1 Gemmatimonadaceae bacterium
CGGAGCAGGGCATCGCCCGCGACCGCTTCGAGTTCCAGATGCTGTACGGCGTCCGGCGCGACCTCCAGGAATCGCTCGTGAAGGAAGGCTATCGTGTGCGCTGCTACGTGCCCTTCGGCACGCAGTGGTATCCGTACCTCATGCGCCGTCTCGCGGAGCGCCCCGCCAACGTCGCGTTCATCACCGGCAGCGTCATCAAGGAGGCGCTGCACGGCAACGCATAGCGAGCGGCCAGTGGCGGGGCAGCATCTTCCCGCCGATCATTCGCGCGGCGACGCCAACACCATCGGCGGGTACGCCGCCGCGCACGGCCGCCCAGCCGCATTCGAGGGGAGCGATGGCCTGTCCTACAGTGTCGAGATCGTGACCGCACCAACGGGCCACGTTGGGCAGCCATGGGGCGCATACCTGTTCTTCGTGCAGTGGGGGCGCATCGGCGCCACCTCGCCGTCCGGCCACGTGGAATCGGATTTTCTCGCGGAATCCGACACGGAGGACGACGCGCGGGCCGTGGTGGCGGCGCTCTCGCTCGGCCAGGTGCGCGGCGTACTCCACGCGCGCATCGCCGAACGCGATGGGGGTGTGCCATCGCGCCGATGGTTCGATGTCATGCACGACGACAGCGCCGCCGAAGACGGTACGGGAGGCGACGCGTGACCGCGTCCACACAGGAGCAGGGTGTCGTCCTCAGTGGCACAGGCGGCATATGGCGCGTACGCCGGGACGATGGTACGACCATCGAGGCGTCGCTGCGCGGCCGGGTGAAGAAGAGCAACTCGGGAAAGCGTGCGGACGGCTCCCTCCGTCGCGACACCATCTCCGCTGCCGCCAACACCCTCAAGCTCACCGTCGGCGATCGCGTGCTGCTGGAGCGCGAGGGCGACGGCGCTTCGGCCATTGCCGAAATCCTTCCGCGACGCTCACAGCTCGCGCGCCGCAATCCTGGTGGCGGGCACGGTGAACGCATCGTGGCCGCGAACGTGGACCAGGTGGTGGTGGTGTTTGCAGCCGCAAATCCGGAACCGCATCCGCGCATGCTCGATCGGTTCCTCGTGATTGCCGAAGCGAACGAGCTGTCCGCGCGCATCGTCATCAACAAGGTGGAGCTCGTGGGCGGCGCCGAGACCGCGCGCGCACGCTGGATGGACTACGAGCGGGCGGGCTATGCCATGCATTATACGAGCGTGAAGGAGCGCTACGGACTGGATGCGTTGCACCACGCGCTCGCTGGTGTGGTGAGTGTGCTCACTGGCCCCTCCGGTGTGGGCAAGTCGTCGCTGCTCAACGCCATGTTTACGGGACTCGACCTGCGCGTCGGCGAAATCAGCGAGTCCGTCAACAAGGGAAGGCACACCACCGTCGGCGGCTTCCTGCACCCACTGCCCGGTGCAGACGGGGGATACGTCGCAGACACACCGGGTCTCCGCGAAGTCGGCATGTGGGCCCTCTCCCCCGCGGAGCTGGACCAGTGCTTTCCGGAGCTGCGGCCGTTCCTCGATGGCTGTCGCTTCGCCGACTGCCGGCACAGCGTGGAGCCCGGCTGCGCGGTGCGCGATGCCGTCGCCAATGGCGACGTGAGCAAGGCCCGCTACGACAGCTTCATCAAGCTTCGCGAAGAGCTGGAAGGGGTGAAACCCAGCAGGTAATCCGGGGGAAGCCGATGGTCACGACGCGCACGACTGTCTACCAGCTGCCGCGTTCCCCCGCCACTTCAATCACCTTTGCAATCCGGTCGGCTGCATGCCGCCAGTTGGCCTGCACCGCGTGCTGCGCCGCATCCGCATCTCCCGCATCGATCGCGTCGATCATGGCATCATGCTCCGCCACGGATGCCTTGATGTCGCTGGTCAGCATGCTGATGTACATGCGGATGTACCGCTCGGCCTGGGGCTTTACGCTGTCGTGCAGCGCCATGAGGCGCGGGCCTGCACAGGCCTCCACGATCTTGCGATGCAGCCGCTCATCGGCCTCGTAGAGCCGGCCATGCTCGATGGTCGCGGCGCGCCCCGTGCGAAAAAAATCCGCGTTGAGCGCCTTGAGCTCGCGTGCCAACGCGCGGCGCTCTGGCACGGCAAGGCCAGATGCCCACCGTGCTCCAAGTCCTTCGAGTTCCCCCACGATGTTGAGCAACTCGTGCACGTCCGCGCGCGTGAGCGGCGCCACTGTGAGACGCGCCTGTTGTGCACCCGCCGCACCCACCACGAAACCCTCCTGCTGGAGACGCTGCAGTGCCTCGCGCACCGGCGTGCGGCTCACACCCAGGCGCGCCGCGACTTCCGTTTCCACGACACGACTGCCCGGCGCAAGGAGACCCTGCACGATCAGGTCGCGCAGCCGCTGGTACACCTGCTCCGGGCGCGAGCCGTGCGGAGCGTCAGACGCCGTCTCGCCGCCGCCGGCGCGCGCGGCACGCATCCCCCGCGAAGGGACGGTGCGAGAACTGGTGGGGGTACGGCGGGCGGGCATGATGGGCAGGGTTGGCAGACGTCCGGAAATATACGCGCGAACGGCTGCACTCGCGCAGTCCGCCGCTCCGGCGCATGATTCAACATGACTCACGACACGCACCTCCTCGTCGATACGAATGCGGCAGGCGTTCGCACCCTCACGCTCAACCGGCCAGATCGCCTCAACGCGGTGAACGACGCACTCGCGTCCGCGGTGGCTGAGGCACTGGCGGAGGCCGCCTCCGCAGATGCGGTGCGCGTGGTGGTCATTGCGGGCGCGGGTCGCGCGTTCTGCGCCGGCCTCGACCTCGCCGAGCCTCCGGTCCTTCCGCAAGCCACGCGTGCGGAGCGCCTCGATCCGTATGCCTGGGTGGGAACCTGGGTGCAGCGCGTGGTTGCATGCGAGAAACCCGTGATCGCCGCCGTGAATGGGCCAGTCGCCGGTGCGGGCTTCGGGCTCGCCCTTGCGTGCGACATCAGGCTGGTCGCGCAATCGGCTCGGCTTACAGCAGGCTACGTGCGCCGAGGCCTCAGTCCCGATGCGGGGGTCAGTTATTTCCTCCCGCGCCATGTCGGCCTCGCACGAGCTGCCGACATCCTCCTCACCGGGCGCGACATCGACTCCACGGAAGCCCTGGCCATCGGACTCGCCACGGCGGTCATTCCCGACGCCGGTTTCGCGGAATCGGTTGCCGCCTACGCCGCCCGGCTCGCGCTGGGTGCTCCTGTTGCCCAGGCATTGACCAAGCG
>JAYVNZ010000564.1:0-2979 GCA_043758185.1 Gemmatimonadaceae bacterium
TGAGATACCGGTCGCCGTGCGGCACGATCGTGATCTGGACGAAGCGCTGACCTCCACACGTTGCTGCATTGGCGCGAGTGCCGCGGTGCGCACGACCGCGGCACGTTGCCGATGGAGACTACATTGCGCGGTCTTTCCCCGCGGGTCATCTGATGCCTTCAGGTACGCGAGTTCGAATGGTGACCAGCGCCGCGTACACTCTCGCTCACCTTCATCGCCAGAAAGGCCGCCCGGCCCGACGCGCCAACGACTGGCTGTCGCCGCCGATCCGTATCACATTGGTGGGTGCCACACGCGCACGGCGAAACGACATCATTTATTCCGGCCATGTCCACGTCACGTAGGGAATTGCTGCGGCGTGGCGCAGCCGGGTCTTTGGATCATACGCGCGATGGCCGCGCCCCGACGAAGTCATGCCCGAGGCGCGGCGGGCAGGCGCATCGGTGATTGCCATCGCCGTCATGAGGAAGGGGATCGTGCAGTCGTGAGCAGAGTGACGTCGCCTTGAAGGCACTCCTGATCGAGCGGGAGGGTCGCACGCGAGTTTCGACCATACCTCGGCCCAACCCCGGGCCGGGCGACGTGTTGCTGCGCCTGCGAACCGTTGGCTTCTGCGGATCCGACCTCAACACCTATCGCGGCCTGAATCCGCTGGTGCGTTACCCGCGCGTGCCGGGTCACGAGATTGCCGGCACGGTGGAATGCATTGGTGATGAAGTACCCCTCGGCACACTGGACATCGGCACCGATGTCACTGTGCTGCCGTACACCGCATGTGGGCGGTGTGCGCCATGCCGGCGCGGGCGGGCGAATGCATGCCAGCACAATGAGACCCTCGGCGTGCAGCGCGATGGTGCACTGACCGAGTTGATAGCTGTTCCGTGGCAGAAGGTTTTCACAGCCGAAGGGTTGTCGCGGCGATCGCTCGCCTTGGTGGAACCGCTCAGCGTGGGATTCCACGCCGTGGATCGCGGCCGGGTGTCCGCAACGGATACCGTTGTGGTGATCGGGTGCGGCGCCGTGGGCCTGGGCGCGATCGCCGCCGCGAGTGAGCGTGGTGCGCGGATCATCGCCGTGGACATCGACGACGCCAAGCTCGCCCTGGCGCGGAAGATTGGTGCCGCGCATGTCGTGAACAGCGGACCCGCTGGCCTGGCAGCCCGCATTTTGGAACACACCAACGGAGAGGGAGCTGACGTGGTGGTGGAGGCGGTGGGCATTCCGGGAACATTCGTGGCCGCCGTGGACGCGGTCGCGTTCACGGGGCGCATCGTGTACATCGGGTATGCCAAGGCACCGGTCACGTACGACACGAGTGCGTTCGTCAGGAAGGAACTGGACATCCTGGGCGCGCGCAACGCGACCCCTGATGACTTTGGCGCGGTGACCACCATGCTCCGGCGCACCGCGTTTCCCGTGGATGCCGTGGTCAGCCGGTCGGTGTCGCTCGATGATGCAGGCCTGGCGCTCGAGGACTGGCACCGCGATCCACGCCGGATCACGCGCATCCATGTGGAGATCTCGTGAGGTACGGTTGACCTCCTCCTCGCCTTCAAGCACCGCGGCCCGTGGCCTCCGCACTCGCGCGCTTCTTTCGTTCATCCTGTGCGCTGGATTCCCGTGCGCCCTCCTTGCGCAGTGGAATGACAGCCTGCTCAAGCCCTTCGTCCTGGACCACCGCGCCGCGCGCAGCTCTCCTGCCGATGTCTCGTTCCTGCTGGACGCGCCGGCGGGCAAGGCCGGGTTCGTGCGCATCGTGGGTGGACACCTTGTAAAGCCTGATGGCGCGCGATTGCGCCTCTGGGGAGTGCACATCTCAGACTGGAGCCGAGGGTCGGTTCTGCTTCCCGCGAAGGAGGAGATTCCGCTGTGGGCGGGCACACTCGCCCGGCACGACATCAATTGTGTGCGCCTGCACTTCCTGGATCTCGATGCCCCACGCGGCATCATTGCCACAGCGGGAGGGGATAGCCAGCAATTCGATTCACTCCAGCTCGACCGGCTCGACGTCCTGGTGTTCGAATTGAAGAAGCGGGGTGACGTAGCGTCCGCAAGGAAAACCGTGGTGCGCAATTATTCACGCGCGCAGGTGATGGACAGCCGAACGCTCGCGCGCACGGAGCAGTCCTATTTCACACCCGGATTTCCGTTGGCGACCCCGTTGCATCAAGGCGTCCGGACCGGATCACTGGATGGCACCTCGACGGCGGCTTTCGCATCGGTCGACACGAATCCGATCGTGTCGGACACGAAGGAGCCTGTATGGTACACCTCGCCGACGCGCACCAACGGGCTCGTCACGGTGCAAACCCCACGATCGGAGGCGCTCATCGGCTTCGTGAAGGCGAATGGCAAGGCGCTGCACACGCTCGACGCCCGCATCGACAACGCCTTCGCGAGCCTGGTCCTGACCTCACTCGACAGCGTGCCGATGTCGCGCGCGGGCAGGATGTTGCTCACGGCGGGCTCGCGTGTGAGCAATACCGGCCTCACGTGGAATGCCGATCGCACACGCGTGCTTTCGCAGGGCGAATCACCCTCGCTCATCGAGCCCGTGACGGGGACCATCACCCTGCGCCGCATCGAGGATGCCGTTGCGGTGTCCGCCGCCGCACTGGATGGCGCGGGCAATGTGCCTGGCCCACCCATCCCGGCCACCAGACGCTCGGCCGGCTGGACATTCCCGATCGGCTCACCCGTGACGACATGGTACGTGATTTCCGTGACGCGGCGTCCGGGCCACCGTGCGCAGCGCGTGCCGCGGAAAAATGCTGCGCGCGACAGGGCAGAGAAATGAGTGACGCAGCGCTGACGGACGCAGGGCTGCCGCGGATTGCCGGCTCCGCGCCGGCGCATGCCGACGGTCCGCGCGACGCGGTACATCTCCGGGACCTCACCGCCACCCAGTGGAAGTCCGGCATCGCGGCGTGGCTGGGCTGGCTGTTCGATGGCCTGGAGATGCACCTCTACACACTGGTG
>JAYVNZ010000565.1:0-6635 GCA_043758185.1 Gemmatimonadaceae bacterium
GGCTATTGTATCGAAGAGCTGCATTGCTGTGAGTTCAGGTTTGGGGTGTTGCAGTCAAGGGAAAAGCAGGTCCTTCCCTTCGCTACGCTCAAGGGCAGGGGCTGCGCTCAGGACGACAGATACAATTCGCGCGCGATCACCATGCGCTGCACTTCGGACGTGCCTTCGTAGATTTCCGTGATCTTCGCATCGCGGAACAGTTTCTCCACCGGATAGTCCGTCACATAACCGTAGCCGCCGAAGATCTGCACGGCCTCGGTGGTGACGTGCATCGCCACTTCGCTGGCGAGCAGCTTGCACATCGACGCATGCATCGTGGTGTTCTCGCCGCGGTCCTTCGCGGCTGCCGTCGCGTGCAGGAGTGCGCGTGCGGATTCGATCCGCGCGCCCATGTCGGCCAGCTTGAACTGAATGGCCTGGAACTCCCTGATCGCCTTGCCGAACTGCTTCCGCTCGGCCGCATACGCCAGCGAGGCCTCGAGTGCGGCGCGCGCGATGCCGATGGCCTGCGCCGCGATGCCGAGGCGTCCGTTGTCGAGCGATCGCATGGCGTAGGTGAAGCCCTGGCCTTCGTCGCCCAGGAGGTTGGCGCCCGGCACGCGCATGCCGTCCAGGTTGAGCTGCACGGTCGGCGACGCGCGGAGGCCCATCTTGTCTTCCTTCTTGCCGACGTGAAATCCCGGCAGGTCCGGTGTGACGATGAAGCACGAAATGCCCTTCGACCCACGCCGCGCATCGGGCGTATCGGTGCGAGCCATCACCATGATCACGCCGGCGAACGTGCCCGATGTGACCCAGCTCTTGGTGCCGCTGAGCAACCAGTCGTCGCCGTCGCGCACCGCCTGGCACCGCAGCGATGACGCGTCGCTTCCCGCTTCCGGTTCGCTCAGTGCAAACGCGCCAATGGTTTCCCCACGCGCCATCGGTGCGAGCCAGCGGTCCCTTTGCGCGTCGCTGCCGAAGTTGAGCAGCATCTGCGTGGGCAGGGAGTTGTGCACGCTCATGAGCACGGCCGCCGACGCGTCGGCCACGGCGATCTCCTCGAGCGCAAGGAGGTACGACAGGGTGTCGAGCTCCAATCCATCGTGCGACTCGGGCAGCAACATGCCCAGGAATCCCAGCGCCCCCATACGATGCGCAACGCTCACCGGAAAACACGCGTCGCGATCCCACTGGGCCGCGTGCGGTGCGATCTCCGCCAACGCGAACTCGCGCGCGAGGGTCCGGATCTGGTTCTGTGTTTCGGTGAGTGGCGTGAGGGACATACGGGGGACGGCTCGCTCGCTTCGCTCGCTGGACGGCTCGCTCGCTTTCGCTCGCTGGACAGGGGACGGCAATCGTGATGGGTGAACGATAAATCGTTACGCGCGCTGTAGCAGGCTGTCCCCCATCACGCGAGCGCAGCGAGCAGGCCTTTAATACGTATAGAACCCCCGTCCCGACTTCCGGCCCAGCCAGCCTGCCGCAACATACTTTCGCAGCAGCGGACACGGCCTGTACTTCGAATCACCAAGTCCATCATGCAGGACCTCGAGGATCGCGAGGCAGGTATCGAGCCCGATGAGGTCGGCCAGCGCGAGCGGGCCCATCGGGTGGTTCATCCCCAGCTTCATCACCGTATCCACCGCCCCTGGCGACGCGACGCCTTCCATCACGCAATACACGGCCTCGTTGATCATCGGCATCAGGATGCGGTTCGCCACGAACCCGGGGTAGTCATTCACCTCCACCGGCGTCTTGCCCACCGCAGTACTCCACGCCGTCACCTTCGCCGTTGTGTCATCAGTCGTTGCAATCCCGCGAATGATCTCCACCAGTTGCATCACCGGCACGGGATTCATGAAGTGCATCCCGATCACCTGCCCCGCGCGCTGCGTCCGCGCCGCGATCTCCGTGATGGAAATCGAACTGGTGTTCGTCGCCAGGATGGCGCCGGCGTCGGCCCTGGCGTCCATGTCGGCGAAGATGCGGAACTTGAGGTCGCGGTTCTCCGTCGCCGCCTCCACCACCAGCGCGGCGCCGGCAAGGGCGTCCATCGACGTGGCCGTCGTCACGCGCCCAAGCACGTTCGCCTTGTCCGCGTCGGTGATCGTGCCCTTCTTCACCTGGCGGTCCAGGTTCTTCGCGATGGTCTCACGCCCCCTTGCAAGCGCTGCCTCGGCCACGTCCACCATCACGACGCTGAAGCCCGACTGCGCGAACACGTGCGCGATTCCATTGCCCATCTGTCCCGCGCCGACAACGGCGATACGATCGGACATCGTCTTACAGCTCCTTGCGGCCAGGCCGCATGTAGTACCAGGTCCATCCCAGCGTGATGCCGAGCGCCGCAACGAAGCCGCCCTCGGGTCCCCATTCACCGCCGCTCAACCACGCCGGCCCACTTGTGACCGCCCGATAGCCGGGCGCCTCGAACCGGATGCCGCTCACCAGTGCATGAAATGGCACGGCCATCGTCCAGTTCCATGCAAGGTGCGTCATCCACGCGGCATACACGCTCCTTGTCATCACGCGCACCGTGGCCAGCAGCAACCCCGCCATGATCACCACGAGCACCGACGAGATGGTGGCGCCCGGATTACGCATGTGCAGCAATCCGAACATCACGCTCGTGAGCACTGCAGCCGCGCGAATGCCGATGCTGTCACTCACCACGGTGAGCAGGTACCCGCGACAGATGATCTCCTCTGCCAAGGCCGCCGGCACCAGCACCAGCGTGATCCGGAACGCGGCGCCGACCCAACTATCATCCGCGGGCGCCACCACGAAATGCAGCAGCCCCACCGACAACAACGCCAAACAGGTCAACCCATTTGCGCCGAGCCCCACCACCCCCGCCCGGACCATCGCCGGCGTCCGCACTGCCGCGCGGCCCATGCCAATGTCCGCCCACGCACGCCGGTCTATGGACCGCAGCATGACCGCCGTGGCGGCCAGGGCTGCGACCAACTCGGCATAGACATCCACGCGGATCACGTGATCAGTCCGTCTCGCCAGCCAGATCAGTGGTGGCTGGACGAACCACTGTGCCCCCGCCGCGCACACCACCAGAAAGCCGACGAAGGCCACGACGCGCCCGACGTTCGCCGCAATGTTCCGCGACGCCGGCGTATCCCCCGGCCCAGTGAGCAGGCGCGTCAGTTCCGCGTGACGGACAACGCCACGGCGTCGCCGCCGCCGAGGCAGAGCGTGGCGAGCCCGCTGTGCAGGTCACGTTGCTTGAGCGCATACAGCAAGGTGGTGAGCACGCGAGCACCGCTCGCCCCGATGGGATGCCCCAGCGCGATGGCGCCACCATTCACGTTCACGCGGTCCGCGTCCCAGTGCAGCCCGGCCCCGTCCGCAAGCGCCTGCGATGCGAACGCCTCATTGGCCTCGATGAGGTCGTACTGGTCGATCGTCTTGCCTTCCTTCTTCATCAGGTTGTTCACCGCCGTAATCGGCGCGAAGAACAATTCCTGCGGATCCACGGCACCCGTGGCGTACGCGGCAATGCGACCGAGCACCGCCAGTCCATGCGCCTCCGCATACTCGAGCGAGGTCACCACCAGCGCGGCGCCGCCATCATTCAGCGAACTCGCGTTGCCGGCGGTGACGGTGGCGTCGTCTCCCTTGCCGAAGGCGGGACGCAGCCGCGCCAGCGATTCCGCGCTCGTGTCCGCGCGCGGCCCTTCGTCCACCGACACCACGGTGTCGCCCTTCTTGCCCGTGATGGTCACCGGGGCAATCTCGTCCGTGAACCGCCCTTCCTGCTGGGCCGCGATGGCCTTGCGATGCGAGCCGGCGGCGAAGGCATCCTGCTGCTGCCGCGTCACTCCGGCCTTCTTCGCCGTGTACTCGGCGTGACCGCCCATGTGCACGTCGCACGACGCGCACCACAACCCGTCCCGGATCACGCCATCCACCATCTGCTGGTCGCCCAGCTTGACGCCGTTGCGCATGCCGTAGACGTAATACGGCGCGTTCGACATCGACTCCTGGCCACCAGCAATGATGACCTGCGCGTCCCCGGCCTTGATGGATTGCGCAGCGAGCATCACGGCCTTGAGCCCGGATCCGCACACCTTGTTGATGGTGAGCGCGCTCACGCTCGACGGCACGCCGGCCTTCAGCATGGCCTGCCGCGCGGGCGCCTGCCCCACACCGCCCTGCACCACGTTGCCCATGATCACTTCGTTCACGTCGGCAGCGGGAATGCCGGCGCGCAAGAGTGCTTCCTTGATGGCCACAGCGCCCAGTTCCGGCGCGGTGACTGATGCCAGTGCGCCAAGAAACTTCCCGATGGGCGTGCGCGCGGCGGCGACGATAACGGGGATACGCGATTTATCAATCATGAAACGCTCGTGTCGGGGACATCGCGCCGCAGGCGCGTGACACGAAAGTTATCCGGTGCAACGAGGCCGAACAACACGGCGGGCCCGCCCGACTACGCTGAGGCGGACGGCGCGAAGTCGATGCTGAACGTCGACCCGGTTCCCACGACGCTCTCGAGCGTCAGGGCAAAACCCAGTGACTCACACAGCGCCCGAGCGATACGGAGTCCTGTACCGGCCCCACCGTACCTGGCGCCCGTGTCGCCTTCGGCCTGCTCGAACGCCTCGAACACGCGCGCCTGTGCCTCCGACGGGATACCCATGCCCGAATCGGTGACATCAATGCGGCGCGGAACACCCGAGGAGGGTTCGCAGGCGATGGACACACACACCTGGCCGCCCGCTGCCGTGAACTTGATGGCGTTTTCGACCAGGATGCCAATCACCTGTCGCAGCTTGCCGGCGTCGGTATGCACCGGCGCCAACTCGGCGCAGCTTGCGTGCAGTTCGTCGTGGCGTACGACGAGCGTGATCGCGCCCGTTGCTGCCGCACTGGCGTGCCCCTCCTGCACGTCACGCACGAGGTCGTCCACCTTCACCCAGCTGTAATGCACCTGCAACTCGCCCGCCTCGATTGTCGAGAGCGCGAGAATCTTGTCGACCAGCGCTAGCAGCTGCGCACCGTTCGTCCTCACACGCTCGAGGTACGCCAGGTCCTTCTCGCTGAGCGCGCCCGCGGAGTTGCGGCCGAGCACGTTCGTGAATCCAATGATCGAATTGAGCGGCGTCCGAAATTCGTGGCTCATGCGTTCGAGGAATGCACCCTGTGCGCGCGCGGCTGACTCCGCCGTGCTCCTTGCGAGGAAGACCTGGTCGTTGGCCTTCCGCAGGGCGAGCTGCGTCGCCGCGTGCTCCCGCGGCGCCGCATGCAGGTCGATGAGGTCCATCAGCACACCCGCCAGGTCCGACAAGGCCTGTACGTCGGCGTCAGACCAATCCCGGGGCACGTTGTCGGCCACGCAGAGCGACCCGATTGGCTGACCGTGACGCACCAGTGGAACACCCACGTAGGCGGCAACGCCATCGATGCGCACCGCAGGTATCTCGAGATGCCTCGGGTCCAGGCTGGTGTCACCGATGACGAGCGGCCCGCTGGATTGGATTGTCAGCTGGCACAAGCTCTTGCCTCGCAATTCGCGGGTCGTCGCACGCGGTTCCGCGACGCCTGACGCTGACGGGTAGACGTCCCTCTGCTCGTCCACCAGCGCAATGAATGCGACCGGCGCCTTCAGCAGCGTCGCCGCCAGGCGCGTGACCCGATCGAATCGCTCGTCCCGCGCAGCATCGGGCAAGTGGGCGTCGTGAAGCGCCGCGAGCCTCGCGTCGTTGGCAATGAGTTCGCGCGTCGCATCGTCGTTGGGCGTTGGCGCGTTGACCGCCGGCAAGTCGAGTTGGGCTCTCACCGCCGCAAGCAAGTCGCCGGCCGCGAATGGCTTCTGGAGGAGCACGACGCGCGCGGAGTCGACGCCCCGGCCAAGGATCTCGCTGTCGTGGTATCCCGACATGAAGATCGCGCGCAAGTCCGGCCGCGCACGCATCAGCAAGGTCACCACCTCGGGACCCGCCATGCCCGGCATGATTGCGTCCGACACCACCAGGTGGATCGGTCCGTCGAAGTGGGCGGCGACATTGAGCGCGGTCTGACCGTCACCCGCCTCGAGCAGGTTGTATCCGGCCGTACGCAGCGCCCGACATACCACCCGCCGCACCCAGATATCGTCGTCCACCACAAGGATCGTCTCGCGCACCGTCGTCGCAACTGATATCTGTGTCAGACGAATCCTCCGGTGTGGGCCAGTCGAAGTATTAGCTGGTTGCAGCAAGACACGTGCGCGCAGCATTCAAGCACGCCGCAGGACGCCGTTTGCGCCAGTATGCTCGCGTAAAGCGCGCGGTTGGCCAAATCGCTTGTTGTTCGCAATCCTGGATCGACTCGAATTCCGCGGTGTCATGGTGCCTGGACTTCCCCCGTCGCTCGCTCGCGTCGATCGGTACGTTACTCACTGGATGGCCAAGCATGGCGTGGACATCGTGCGCTTCGCGCTCGGCGTCATCTTCCTGTGGTTCGGTGTCCTCAGGTTCCTTCGCGGCGTCAGCTCGGAGGAAGCCATTGCCACGCGAACCATGGGGGTGCTCTCCTCCGGGATTCTTTCGCCCGGCGTAAGCCGCGTGCTGCTTGCCACGTGGGAGTGTGCCATCAGCCTCGGCCTGGTTACGCACAAGGCACTGCGCATCACGCTGCTGCTTCTCTTCACGCAGATG
>JAYVNZ010000566.1:0-1504 GCA_043758185.1 Gemmatimonadaceae bacterium
TCGAACCGGCTCTCCCAGTAGCTGTGCCCCAGCGATGACGTGCTTGCGGTAACCGCCAGCTGCATGGGAACGAAATGGTTGTGCGCAATGGAGTCCGCCGCCAGGTGCGCCAGGTATCCGAGCCCGAAGGCGCGCATGGGGGCATCCTCGGCGGCGCCGTGAATCTCCATCCCCACCGCCCACGAATGGCAATGCCGGCCAGTCGGCACGTACTTCTTGGCGAGGCTCGTGTCCGCCGCAATTGAACCGTACAGGAAATCGTACGGGAAGGCGCGCAGCAGGTCTGCCACCGTTGCCGGCAGCAGGTGCAGGGACCGCAGCACGGCTTCGCCGAGATAGACGTGCGTGCCGGGCGTCCACGCGTGCGCCGTGTGCGGTAGCAGCGCTACCAGCACCAGCGCGGCAGCGGTCAGTCCGCCAAGTCGCGCCAGTGCGGTTTTCCAGGGACGTGAGGGTCTAGACTCCCATCCGCTTGCGCTGCTGGCGGAGCATGCGGCGAAGGTCGCGGAGTTCCTGCTGTACGAAGCCATCGATGCGCTCGCGTGCTTCGCCAACGGTCTCACGAACGTCATGCTCGATGCGATCCACCGGAATACGGTCGATGAGTTCGCCGCCATGTTCCTTGGCCCACAGTGCCCCAGCCGTACCGGCACGAAGCGCCCCCTTGCCCGCCACACGGGCGCCACGGAGCAGGGGCCCCATCGGCCTGTCACCTGACGGCCCTCGGCGGAGCAGCAGCGTTGCGGTTGCGCCGATTGCGGCGCCAATGAGTGCCGCGGTGAGCAGGTCGTACTGGGCGTCACGCCCATCCGCGCCTGCGCGGGCGGACTCGCGGACGCGTGGGCCCCGCTTCGGTTGCGCCGGGATCGTCGTATCCATCTTCGAGCTCCTCTGACGACATCAGTGACGCGTCGAGCGCATCCACCTCGTCGTCTTCATGGTGAAGCGCCGCCGCTCCGGTGCGCACCCCGCGCACCGTGGACGCCGTCGCGACGAACACAGACTCTGCTTCCTGCTGCGCCACCGCGAGCAACGCGTTGAAATCGTTCAACCGCTGTTCCGTGAGCGCTACCGCCTGTTGCAACCGCAGGTTCGCGGCCGCAATTGTGGCATTGATCTGCTGCACATCCGTGCGCACCGAGGTCGTGACGTAATTCACGTTGTCGGCAATCGAGCTCGCCTGGCGCATGATCGGATTCACGTCGCCGTAGATCCGGTCCAGCAGGTCACTGATCTTCGCGTAGCTCTTGCGAAAATTCCATGCGGCCGGCACGAGTGCCACCGTCAGCACCAGGATCGCAATCGTCATCAGCCCGCTCGCGATCGCCGTGGTCTTCTCGAACCAGCCGCGCTCCTGTCCCACCTGCCGCATCAGGACGGTGTCGGCATGCGCCGCCTGCACCAGCAACCATGTACCGGCGCGCGCGAACAGGACGATCATCGGCACCCTGACTGGAGTGAGGTGGTGCTCCCCACGCAACCGGCGATCGCGTGGCGGAACGTG
>JAYVNZ010000567.1:0-1998 GCA_043758185.1 Gemmatimonadaceae bacterium
TGCGCACGATAGCCGGTGGAGCGTCGTGCGTCGCCGAAGAGGCTGGCGCGATGTCCGCCGAGCGATCCGCCGCTGGCGGCGCTTCCCTGGGCCTGGCCAAACTCGCCGCCACTCACCCTCCATCGCCCAACAGGCTGGTCACGCCGGGTGATGAGATTCACCACACCGCCCACCGCTGCATCGCCATAGAGCGGAGACGCGCCACCGCGCACGATCTCGATGGACTCGATGGCCTCGAGCGGTACGAGGTCCCAGTTCACCTGCCCGGTGGCCAGCTCGGTGGCGGGCACGCCGTCAATGAGCACGGTGGCGTAGTCTGTTTCTCCACCGCCATAAAAACCACGGACAACAAGGCGTGGCGCCTGTCCAAGCCCGTCGCCCTGGAGCACCAGCATGCCGGGAACGAACTGCAGCGCGTCCGCGACGTTCCTGACGGGAAGCTTGCGGAGTGCATCACCGGACAGGCGCGTGACCGCCGCCGCCGACGAGGTGAGTGGTGCGTCGACACGCGACGCCGTCACGACCATGGGATCGAGCGTGTGCCCGCGTGCGCTGTCGCGCATGGCGACCGAGTCGGTGGTGTGGCGAGGCGACTGCGCGCCAAGCGTCGCTCCAATGGCGACGGATGCCACGGCAACGAGCGCAACGAGGCGAAGAGCAGTACTGCGGGCAACGAGGACGACAGGTCTCCGTGCGGCTGGAGAAACAGCGACAACCATCATGACATCATTCCCGGGAAAAAGCGGAGTCGAAGGCGGCACGAGCAGGAGGAAAATCGACGGAGCGGACGAAGGCGCAGGCCTCGCGCGCGCCGTGCTCGCGATCCATGCCGATGTCCTCCCATTCGACGGAGAGGGGACCATCGTAGTGCGCGGCATTGAGCTGTCGCACGACTTCCTCGAAGTCGATGCGGCCGCGGCCGAGCGAGCGAAATTCCCAGAAGCGGTCCGGGTGGCCGAACGCGAGATGCCCACCGAATACACCGGACGGTCTCGGCGTGCCGGACCACCACACATCCTTCATGTGCACGTGGTAGATGCGGCTGCCGAACTGGTGGATGAACGCGGCGTAATCCACGCCCTGATAGCCCAGGTGGCTGGGGTCGTAGTTGAAGCCGAATGCCGGACGATTGCCGATCGCATCGAGTGTGCGCTGCGCGGAGCTGATGTCGAATGCGATCTCGGTGGGATGCACCTCGAGCGCAAACCGCACGCCCACGTCGTCGAAAGTGTCGAGGATGGGGTTCCAGCGCGCGGCGAAATCCTCGTACCCCTTGTCGATCCACTGCTCGGGCACCGGTGGGAAGCTGTACAGGAGCGGCCAGATGGACGACCCCGTGAAACCCGCGACGATCTTCACGCCAAGCTTCGCGGCAGCGCGCGCGGTGTCCTGCATTTCCTTCGACGCGCGTGCCTTCACGCCATCGGGCACGCCGTCGCCCCACACGTGCGGCGGCAGGATGGACTTGTGGCGTTCGTCAACCGCGTCGCAGACGGCCTGCCCCACGAGGTGGTTGCTGATGGCATGCACCGCCAGGCCGTGGCGCGCGAGCAACGCCCGGCGCTCCTCGCAGTAGCCGTCCTCGGCAAGGGCGCGGGCGACGTCGAAGTGGTCGCCCCAGCAGGCGAGCTCCAGGCCATCGAAGCCGAACTCCTTCGCCTTGCGGGCCACATCCTCGAGCGGGAGATCGGCCCACTGGCCGGTGAACAGCGTGACGGGGCGTGGCATGGTCAGGAACTCGCGTGCGGGTGAGTTGCGGGGAGCGACGTGTTACGCGCCCGGCGCGACGTACGCTGCATCCACCCAGTCACCCGCGACGCCGCTGCGCAGCGCCGCCTGGATGAAGTGGACGCCAACCGCGCCATCGCGCACGGTGGGGAAATCGAGATCGAGCGGGTCGGGTGTCTCGCCCGCGTCACGCGCCAGCATCACGCGCATCGCATTGGAATAGATGTTGGCAAACGCCTCGTGCAGTCCTTCCGGATGTCCGGCGGGCAA
>JAYVNZ010000568.1:0-4521 GCA_043758185.1 Gemmatimonadaceae bacterium
ATCAGGCGCCTCGCGAACGACTGCAATATCGGGCTGACAAAGTCTCTCAACCGCGGGCTCGCGATCGCTCGTGCGCCGCTTGTGGCGCGGCAGGATGCGGATGACGTGTCGCTGCCGCATCGACTGGCCCTCCAGGATGCATTCCTGGCGAAGCATCCTGACATCGTGCTCGTCGGATCTCGCGTACGAGTCATCGACGAATCGGGTCGCCTGCGTGCGGGGCACATTGACGTTCGAGCCGAAAGCTCCATTGGCGTCCGATGGCAGTTGCTGTTCTCGAATCCGTTCGCGCACAGTGCGGTAATGTTCCGGCTCGGCGCGGTGCGCGATGCGCTGGGGGGCTATGATGAGCGCTTCGAGTTCAACCAGGATTTTGAACTCTGGTCGCGCGTCATCGGCCGCTTCGAGGCCGCGAACCTGCCGGATGTGCTGGTGGACTATCGCGCGCACGCGGATTCCATCGCTGGCCGGCGGGGTGCCGCATACCTCGCGTCGCGTCGTGCCAACCTGGAACGCAACGTGACGGTGCAGCGCGCGAACGTCTTCGCGCTGACAGCCTCCGAGTCGCTCGCGGCCGAGTGGCCACCGCTCTGGACGTCGACGCATGTGACGTGGATCACGGGAGAACCGCACGCGCCGGAGCGCGCCGTGGAACTCCTGGATGAGCTCTGGGCACAGTTTCGCACGCGATTTCCCGCGGCGGAGGGCCATGCGGACGTGCGGCGCGTGACGGCAAGCGCGTGCATGCATCTGGCCCATTTCCTCCTGCCGCGGTCGCCCGCACGCGCAGTCGCTGCGCTCGCTCGCGCGGTCCGGTGGGACAGCACTGTGGCGTTCCGTTCATTACCTTTTGTGATCAGCGCTCTCCTTACAGAGCGTACGCAAGCGACCATGCTTCGCGCGTGGCGGTGGATGGTCCCGTGGAGGGTGGATTGATCGGATCGACGGTGGCACGATTCAAGGACTTGCTCGAGACGCGCGTGCCTGCGGTTGCCAGTGCGTTGCGCGCATTTCGCATGGAGGCACAGTTTCGTGCGCGGCGCTCCGCGCGCACGCCGCTCGGTTTCGACTTGGTCGGCGACCCGTCGATGCAGTCGGGCGCCTTTGAGGAAGAGGAGACCGCATTGGTGCGCGACTGCCTGCGTCGGGTTGATCTGTTCGTCGACGTGGGGGCGAATGTCGGGTACTATACGTGCCTCGCGTGCGCGGCGGGAGTGTCGACCATTGCCATCGAGCCGGTCCCCGCCAACCTGCGTGTGCTGCATCACAATCTTCGGCTCAACGGCTGGACAGATACAGAGGTCTGGCCGGTGGGTGTGGGTGCAGGGCAGGGGAGCGCTGATATCTTCGGGGCCGGGACCGCAGCATCGCTGATCAGCGGTTGGGCGGGAAACCGTGCTTCATCCGGACAGACGATTGCTGTGACGACGCTGGATCGGTTGCTCGATAGCCGTGCGGTGGGCCGCACCCTCCTCATCAAGGTGGATGTCGAGGGGGCGGAGTACGACCTCCTCCGTGGCGCCACGGCGACGTTGCTCCGTGATCCACGGCCGGTGTGGCTCGTTGAAATCGCGCTCGACCAGCATCGACCAGAGCGCAACGCGCGATTCACCGATACCTTCGAGATGTTCTGGAGTCGAGGGTACAGGAGCTTCACGGGCGATGGAGACCGTCGCGAGATCAGGCGCGAGGACGTTGCGAAGTTGGTGACGGGGGCCGGCGACCCGACGGTTTACAGCTGGCTCTTTGCGCAGGAGCCAATCGGGTGAGGCGCACCGGGGTTGCGCGCGTCGCCTACCGGTGGATTGCGCAGGTCTGGGATCCCCTCCGTACGCTCCGCGGCCTGGCGGGCCTCGGGTGGCTGGTTCGGGATTACGTCACCTACCGCGGTGCGCCAGGCGCGGAACGCCTCCTGGTGTCCGAGTCCGTCCCGGCGCTGCACGACCGTGGCGCGGGGCACGAGCTCGATGCTCACTACTTCTACGTCAACGCGTGGGCAATGCGACGCATCATTGCGCTGCAACCCGAGCGGCACACGGACGTTGCGTCCCAGACTGTACTCGCATCCCTGCTGAGTGCATTGCTCCCCGTAACCTACCTGGATTACCGCCCCCTCGCCGTGCGACTGGACGGACTGACGTGCGGCACCGGCAACCTGCTGGGCCTTGACCTCCCCAGCAACTCCGTCGAGTCACTGTCGTGCCTCCACGTGATTGAGCATATCGGGCTCGGCCGATACGGCGATCCCATCGAGCCGACCGGCACGATGCGCGCAGCGAGTGAGCTGGCACGTGTCCTTGCCCCGGGCGGATCGCTGTTCCTCGCTGTGCCGGTCGGGCGAGAGCGTGTGTGTTTCAACGCGCACCGCGTGCACCGGGCCGCGACGATCCGGCAGTACCTGGCGGGCCTCGAGCTAGTCGAGTTCAGTGGCTTGCATGACGACGGCAGGTTTGTCCAGCATGTGGGGCTCGAGGAGTTCGACGGCAGCGAGTACGGATGCGGGATGTTCTGGTTTCGCAAGTCACTCGAGCTGCCAGCGAGTCCACTGGGTTCGCCATGACGACCACGGTCCTGCATCGCCTCAGTCGCGTTCTGCTGGCGCTTGTTCCCGCGCGTTCGGAACTCGTTTATCGCATCGCGCGCCGCATCGTGAACCGGTACGATGGCGACAATGCGGGCGACATGCGATCGAATGGCGAGGAACGGCTTGCACGACTGGTGCTGCCGATGGCGCACGTGGTGTTCGACGTGGGTGCGAACGTGGGGGAGTGGACGGCAGCAGCCCTCGACATTAACCGCGGCGCGGCGTTCCATTGCTTCGAGCCGAGTGCAGTCACCTTCAGCCGGTTGTCGGCGCGGCATTTCCCGGCAGCGGTCACCCTGAATAATTTCGGGCTCGGCTCCGAGGCGGCGGAACACGAACTGTACGTGTTCGACGACGGATGCGGAGCCAACTCTCTCTACCATCGGGTGGGAACGGATACCAGCCAGCTCGCCCGCGAACGGGTGCGGATCGACACCGTGGATGCATACTGCGCATCGCGCGGCATCGAGCATGTCGACCTGATGAAGCTGGATGTCGAGGGCCATGAGGTCGCGGCCCTGCGCGGTGCGCGTCGCATGCTCGCGCAGGGACGCATCGGACTCATCCAGTTCGAGTACGGCGGGACCTACATCGACGCGCGCGTGTTGCTGAAGGATGTCTTCGCGCTGGTGGACGAGGCGAACGCCGGTTACGCTATCTACAAAGTGCATCCCGATTCACTCCGGCGGGTGCCGCGCTATGACCAGCGCCTGGAGACATTTCAGTACTCCAACTGGGTGATAGCACGCGGCGCATTCGAGAATGCCATTGCATAGCGCGGTGGGGCCTGCCGCGATTCGCAACGCCGTGCCTGCACCTGCGCACTGGAAGGCGCGTGCGAAGGACTGGGGACCCGTGCGCTCCGTCTGGACCGCGCTACGGCGGCGGCAAGTGCTTCGGGAATATCGTGCGCGGCGCGATCAGTACGCCAGGCTCGCGGACGCGAACGGGATCACGTACGATGAGTCGGAGATCCACCGCGTCGTAGCGCAGCGCCTCGCGGCTCGAGGTGCCACGCCCGCCACACGCCGGATGGGCGAGATCCACACGTTCGCGTGCATCCCGCTGGCAGGATGGCACCGGTCGTTGCTGCCCGACCTCCGGGAACTGGGGCCCGTAACGCATTTTGACTACGTCGCACTGGGATATGGCGTGGATGAACTCGCGCGTGCAGACGGCGCGGCCCGTCAACGACGCATCGACATGCTTCTGCAGCTGCGCGCGCAGTTGTTTGCCACCCACCAGCGCAAGCCTATCGACTGGATCTTCTGTTATGGAGGAGGCCAGGATACATCTCCGAGCCTCATTCGCGAGGCGGCTGACACGCTCGGCATCCCGGCCGTCAACATGTCGCTCGATGACAAGCAGGGCTGGGTTGGACGCTCCGTGGGGGAGTGTCGCACGGGCGCCGGGGACATCACCTCCGCTTTCGACCTCTTCCTCACGTCGGCTCGCGTGGCCTGCGAATGGCACATGCTGGAAGGCGGACGGCCGCTGTATTCGCCGGAAGGATTTGATATCAAGGAATACCATCCGCGCGCGGTGGCGTCGGATCTGGGGGTGTCATTCGTCGGCGTGGGCTACGGGGCACGGGTTGCCGTCGTCGACGAGGTGCGGCGAGCCGGGATTCCCGTGGCGACGTTCGGTGCGGGTTGGCCCAACGGACGGTGGACGGACGACATGCCCGACATCTTTGCGCGCTCAGCCATCAACCTTGGCATGGGGGGCATCGAGTACGCGGAGTGGTTCACCAACGTGAAGGGTCGCGATTTCGAGGTGCCGGCGACGGGCGGCGGCATGTACGTCACGACGTACAACGCAGACCTTGCGCAGCACTTCGAGGTGGGAAAGGAGATCGTCTGCTACGCGAGCCGCGAGGAAATGATCGACCTGTTGCAGCACTTCCTTCGGCGACCGGATGAAGCGCGGACAATCGC
>JAYVNZ010000569.1:0-1620 GCA_043758185.1 Gemmatimonadaceae bacterium
ATGTCCGTGGCCCTGGGCGATGCATACAACCGCGGTCGCCTCGATGCCTTCGTCAGCAACATCTCGGAGCGTGGCTACCTGTTCCAGAACAACAACCTGCGGTTGAACGGCATGGCGGAAACGGGGAAATTTCGCAACGTGGCAGAAGGAGACATCGCGGATGCGGGATGGGCGTGGGGTTCGCAGTTCGGGGACTTCAACAACGATGGTGCGAACGAACTGTTCGTGGCCAACGGGTTCATCTCTGCGGATCGGCAGAAGAACTATTGGTACTCGATGTCGAAGATTGCCGGCGCCAACGGACACCTGTTCGAGGATGCCACCGCGTGGCCCGCCTTCGGCTCGGCGAGCCTCTCGGGGTACGAGCGGTCGCACGTGTACCTCAACCGCGGCGTTGCCGGGTGGGTGGACGTGGCTGCAAAGGTGGGCGTGACGGACGAATACGACGGACGTGGCGTGGCGCTGGCGGACCTGTCGAATCATGGCGCGGTGGACGTCATCGTCGCGAACCAGAATCAGCCGGCACTGCTGTATCGCGACACGCCAGACAAGGCCAATCACTGGATTGGTTTCAAGCTCGTGGGCACGCGGAGCAACAGGAGTGCGATTGGCGCGGAAGTGGTGCTCGAATCGGGTGACCTGCGCCAGCGGCGGGTGGTGGATGGTGGATCGGGATTCGCGAGCCAGAACGATCGTCGCCTTCACTTCGGACTTGGAGCACGAGAGTGGGTGGACCGCATTACCATCAGTTGGCCGTCCGGGGCGAAGCAGGTCGTGGCGCGCCCTCCCATTGATGGCATTGTGATCATCACCGAGCCGCCACGGTAGCGCCATGAGCGAGGCAACGCACATGACAGGCGCAGGGGAGGGCATGCTTGCACGCACGTGGCAGCGCGGACGCGCGATCGACCCGCGTTACCTCATTGCATTTCTCATCACACTCGTGCTGGTGACGGCACAGCTCCGCTATCACGTGACCGGTGGATACGACCGGCTCGTGTTGTCCCTCGCGGTGTGTACGGCAACCGAAGCGCTGCTCTCGTGGTTCGACCGCGGACGGATCATCAACCTCCAGAGCGCATACATCAGCGGCATCAGCCTGACACTGCTCACCAAGCCGCAGGGCGGCGTGCTCTGGCCGTTCGCTCTTGGGGGCTTTCTCGCCATCTCGTCGAAGTACGTCCTGCGCTATCGCGATGCCCACCTCTGGAATCCCACCAACTTTGCGATTTGCGCACTACTGCTGGCGGCTCCGGAGCACGTCTCCGAGCTCAGCCACCAGTTCGGCAATGACCTCGCGACCAATCTCGTCATCTGGGGATTCGGGCTCGTCATTGCCTATCGCGTTGGCGCCCTGCATATCACGCTCACGTACATTGCGAGTTTCCTGCTGCTGAACAGCCTGCGCGCTGTGGTCTTCGGACAGCCCGTGCTGGCGGAGATCGCGCCCATCACCGGTCCCATGTACCAGCTGTTCATCTTCTTCATGATCACGGACCCGCGCACCACGGTGCGCGGTCGCAGGCGCCAGATGGGCGTTGCTGTGCTGATCGCGGTCGTGGAAACGCTGTTTCGTTTCGCATCGGATCAGGGGTGGCCACTGCCAACGGCATTCAGCGC
>JAYVNZ010000570.1:0-1845 GCA_043758185.1 Gemmatimonadaceae bacterium
TGCGACAGTCATTCGCTGCACGGCTGCCGAGGTGTCAAGCAGGCTGCGCGACGACGTGGCGGGTGTGCGCGTGCTGTCACTGGTGCCGGAGCTTCCATCCTCGTCCCCTGCCATCACGAACCCGCACGCCCTGAGCACGCTGGACCTGCTCGTGTGCTCGGCGGCACTCGGCGTAGCCGAGAACGGGGCGGTGTGGATTGCGACGTCGGACGTGATGCACCGTGCCGCGCTCTTCCTCGCGGCACGCGTGATCATTGTCGTGCGCGCTGATACAATCGTGGCCACACTGCACGACGCGTATGAACAGCTGGACGTTCGAGCCACGGCCTTTGGCGTATTCGTGGCAGGACCGTCAAAGACGGCGGACATCGAGCAGGCCATGGTGATTGGCGCCCATGGCCCGAAGGAACTCACGGTGATGGTGACGTCGGCCTGAGTGCCGCGCGTCCCGTCGTGTCAGCAGCGACCTACAACTTGTCCACCAGGGCGAGCAGGATGTTCGCCTGGCTCACCTCGAGCTTCTTTCCTGATTGCGCCCGCACCTCCTGGCGGAAGGGCTGGTAATCGCCGTGCGACAACTTGGTGCACAGCGAAGTGGCAACGCCGCGGTCTCCAATCCACCGCGTGAGAAGCGTGCACAGGCTGGATGACGTCACGCCAACCGTGAACGAACCGCTCGCGCCGCTGCTGTTGCCCGCACGATCCGTGGCGCCGGCAGAAAACGCGGTGGTGCCGAGCGGAAAGGTGAATGCTCCCCCGGTAATGTTCGCACACGTACTGGATGCCAGATTCGACGTGACGTCAAACGCCTTGCAGATGATGTTCACGGTCTGGTCAACGGTGTAGACCCCCGCATTGCCTGTGTAGCCGATCACGGGATTGGTCGCATCGCGCTTCACCATCTGCGACGACGTCGTCGTGAGGCCAGCGTCGTTGGTGGCCGAGCACGTGAATGTGGCACCAGCGGTATCGGTACTGAGCGTGCTGGCCGCACACGGAACGGCGCTCACTGCCGACACGTCGTCCGAGGCCGACCAACTTACCGTTGCATCGCCACGAAACCACCCGTTGTCACCAATCGGCCCGGTCACGCGCGGAAGCACCACTGGCGGCGACGCATCGCGCTTGAGCGAGATGCTCGCCGACGTGGCCACGCCCGCGCCCGTGGTGGCAGTGCAGGTGAAAGTCGTACCCTGGGTGTCGGTGGCGAGGGACTGTGCCACGCATGATGGGTCGCTCGTGTAGCGGGAAACGCCGGCGCCCGCGATCTCCCACGTCAACCCCACGTTGCTGACGTACCAGTCATTCCGGCCTTTCGTCCCGGTGACACTCGGCGTGATCACGAGCTTCGAGTCATCGCGCTTCACCACGAGCGAACTGGTGGTGGAGAGGCCCGCGTCATTCTTCGCTGTGCAGCTGAAGGTCGTACCCGCGGAGTTCTCTGCGAGCACGGATGCCACGCACGCCTCCGTTGCGAGTGGCGATGTGTTGTCGCTCACACTCCAGTTCACCGTTACGTCGCCGATGTACCAGCCGGCGGTCCCGCTCGGCCCCGACGCAGCCGGCGTGACCACAGGTGCCGTTGCATCCCGCTTGATGGTGATGCTCTCCGTGGTGCTCACGCCAGCTCCTGTCGTGGCCGTGCAGTTGAACACCGTTGCCGCCATGTCGGTGGCAAGCGTCTGCGCTGCGCAGGAAGGACTCGTGGTAGTGCCGGAGGGTCCGCTGCCAGCCACCGTCCACAACAGCGCCACGTTCGACGTGAACCATCCGTTCTCGCCAATCGTGCCGAGCGCTGACGACGTCACGGTGGGAACGGTGGCGTCGCGCTTCACCGTCAGCGAA
>JAYVNZ010000571.1:0-3873 GCA_043758185.1 Gemmatimonadaceae bacterium
CCAGCAGCCCTCGCCGCATTGCCGCGTAGCCAGCGCCGGTGAGCGCGCCGGCATCATCCGGGCACGCCGCCAGCGCGCGCTTGAATTCTACTGTAGCCACGGCGACGTCGTTTCTGCGATACGCGGCCCACCCTCGTTCCGTCGCGCCGCCGCTGAGGGCGCGTGCGCTACAGGCCGGCCTCCCCTGCGCCGCTACAGCATGCGCACCCAGCAGCAGAAGTGCGCATCCCGTTCCCACGCGAAGCGACAATTGAAGGCGCAAGTGAACTGTCCTGGGCGACGAGGTGAGGGAGTGCACGACAAAGCTAACGGGCGACGCCGCCGCCGAATCGATGCCGCACACCTGCCGATGCGCATGCCGGGAGCGGCGCTCGCCTCTTACGTGCTGGGCGCTTCCGTCAGGCGCATCCGCGACACAGCTTTGCCATGTCCTCCTCGGCCCCTGACGTGCACCGGTGCTCTCCATGATCCTCGGCAATTCTTTCGCAAGACATCTCGCCTCCTCCGTCGGGCTCGCGGTCTCACTCGGTGCGTGTGCCGGCACTCCGGCTGTGGTGCCGCCGCCAGCCCCGGTGCGCCCCTCGTTGACAGCGCCCCTTGCATCGCTTGCTGCTCACAGCGTTGTGCCGAATCCCGTGTCCGTGCTGGCCAGCGCGGGGCCATCCTTTTCCCTCGAGAGCGCGACGTCCATCGCCGTGCCGTCAGGCAATGCGGAAGCAATGCGCGTGGGAGAGGCGCTTGCGACGATCCTCCGGCCAGCAACGGGCTTTGCACTTCCTGTCTCCGCGACGGACGGACCGGCGGCTCGCGGCTCGATCACGCTGCGAATGGGTGCGGCCGCAGACCTGGGCGCAGAGGGATACGAGCTGTCGATCACCGGCGATTCCATTCGACTGACCGCTGCTGCTCCGTCAGGCCTGTTCCACGGTGTGCAAACACTCCGGCAGCTGCTTCCGCTCGGCATCGAGGCGCAACAGAGCGCACTCAAGGTGTCCAGCGCGTGGACCATTCCGTCCGGACGCATCGTGGACCGGCCGCGCTTTGCGTGGCGTGGCGCCATGCTCGACGTGGCGCGGCATTTCTTCAGCGTTGACGAAGTGGAGCAGTACATCGACATGCTCGCGATGTACAAGCTCAACACGCTTCATCTGCACCTCTCGGACGACCAGGGATGGCGCATCCAGATCGACTCGTGGCCGAAGCTCACCTCCGTAGGTGGCGTGACACAGGTTGGCGGTGGACCCGGTGGCTTTTACACGAAGCAGGACTATGCCGCGATCATCCGGTACGCGAGTGATCGGTTCATCACCGTGGTGCCCGAGATCGACATGCCGGGGCACACCAATGCCGCCATCGCCGCCTACCCGGAACTTGGCTGCAGCAAGCCCACTCCCGGACTCGGCGGCGGCACGCAGCCACCTGGCATCTACACCGGCGTTCGGGTGGGCTGGAGCACCTTCTGTCCCGACAGCGAAGTGACGTACCGCTTCGTGGACGACGTGATGCGCGAACTCGCCGCCATGACGCCTGGCCCGTTCCTCCACATAGGCGGCGACGAGGTCCACGCTCTGACACCCGCGCAGTATGCGCACTTCGTCGAACGTGTCCAGGACATCGTGTACAAGCATGGCAAGACGATGGTCGGCTGGGAAGAGATTGGCGCCGCGCGGCTGCGGTCCACGAGTCGCGCGCAGCAGTGGAAGAGCGACAGCGTCGCGCAGGCGCTGCATCAAGGCGCCTCGCTGATCCTGTCGCCGGCCACCAAGGCCTACCTCGACATGAAGTACACGCCCGCCACGGAGCTCGGCCTCGATTGGTCTGGGCACGTGGAGTTGCGGACCGCATACGACTGGGATCCGGTGAGGTACCTGCACGGCGTGCCGGAGACCTCCATTGCCGGCGTGGAGGCAGCGCTGTGGACGGAGACGGTGCAGAACATCACGGGCGCGCAATATCTCGTGATGCCCCGGCTGCCAGCCATTGCCGAGGTGGGATGGAGTCCAGAGTCTGGTCGTGAGTGGGAGTCGTTCCGGGCGCGGATTGCGCAGCATGCGGCACGGTGGCGACTGCTCGGCATCAACTACTACGCATCACCGCAGGTGGCGTGGTGAACCTGGCGGAGCCGCGGAACCGGTTGCGGTGTACGCTGTGCCAGTGGTGATCGTCAATGCGCCGCCGCGAGAACTCGCAGCGGCGCATTGCTCTTGCAGCTGATGTGCATGAGGGCAGTGCAACCACCGACCGCAGGCCGTCTGCGATACTGGGGTCGCAACAACGCGGGCTTTGGTGCCCGTCGCTCAGGTCCTGGTCGCCTCGATCACGCTGAAGGGGGAGTGCGTCTCGATGACGCGATCGAGCCGGAAGCCTGCAGCGCCAAGCAGGTCGCGGAACTCGTGCTCTGTGCGCTCCCGCCCCCCGAGCAGGACGAGCATGTTGAGGTCCATCGCCTTCGCGGCACTTGGCCGGTCGTCGGAGGGAACGACCATCTCGATGATCAACAGCTTCCCGTTGGGCCCAAGCGCACGATGACAATTGCGCAGCAGCCGAGTCGCGCGCTCGTCGTCCCAGTCGTGGAGGATCTGCTTTAACAGGTGCAGGTCGGCCCCCTCGGGCACGCCCTCGAAGAAATCGCCGCTTCGCAGGTCCACGCGCCCCGACAGCTTCTGTGCCTCGACGGCGTCGGAGGCGGTCGCGATCACGTGGGGCATGTCGAAGAGGATGCCCCGCGCGGTCGGATTGGCCTGCAGGATGGCGGCGAGCATCACGCCGTGTGCACCGCCAACATCGGCCACGGTGCGCGTTTGCGAAAAGTCGTAGACTCGTACCAGCTCCCCCGCGGCGAGGGCCGAGAGGTTTCCCATCGCCGCACTGAAGACGTTGGCCTCCTCGGCATTCTGCGCGAACCAATCGAAGAGCTCCATTCCGAGTGCCTCGCGCGCCATGGGCTGGCCGCTCCGCACGCTTTCGGCAAACCGGCCCCACGGCAGCCAGTGTCCGGGAGCCGTTTCGGTGATCGCGAAGTCTCGCACCGAGCCGGGCACGTCGGAGCGCAAGGTTTCGCCCAGCGCGGTCAGTGCGAAGCGACGTGGTCCGACCTCCGCGAACACGCCAACGCTCGCCAACAGCCGGAGTACGCGATAGAGCGCCTGTGGGTTCGCACCCACGTCGCGAGCGATATCGTCGCTGTCGCGCGGGGCGCCCACGAGCCGGTCCGCCACTCCCAGCCGCGCGACGGCGCCGACTGCCTGGCTGATCCAGTACCCGGTAATCAGTCCCATCATGGCGGCCGGGGGCGGGACCTCGGACTCGGCACTCGCTGCGTGGTGAGGGGCTGGGGCGTGGGGCGCACTCTTCTCGATCTCGATGGACATGGCATGCCTAGGGATTGGGTTCGCGGCCGTTCGCTCCAGAGCGATTGCGCGCCGCCAGCGGCCCACGCAGATCGCAGGGCCCAGGCAACGACACGGAACGTCGGGTAGCGCATCGTCTGTCGCGCGAAATCTTCATACTGACGAATGGTTGCGCAATGGGGCTCCTACGCGTGCGGTGTAAGCAGCTCAGCGTAGTGCTGCGCTCGACGTCGTCGTCGCCAATCCATGCGGGAACTTCCACGCTGCTGACGGATCTTGCGGATGGCATCCAAATTCCCACACAGCCGCGTACCGGATTCCGCGCCATCACGGGACCCGAGCACTGACCATGAATGCGGGCGTCGCGAGCAGTGGACTTAACCCGATCTGATGGACGCGTGAGTGTTAGAACCTACGCGGCCTCTCGCAACTGCACCTCGTGTTCGGCGGGACTGACATAGCCAAGCGTGGAATTCCGCCGTTTTCGGTTGTACCACGTCTCGATGTAGCGGAAGATCGCCTG
>JAYVNZ010000572.1:0-2771 GCA_043758185.1 Gemmatimonadaceae bacterium
CCGCCGTTCGGACGGCAGCATCGTGGCCAACAACCGAATTCCGCGGATCAAGGTGGAATACCAGCTCGCGCGGCCTGTGTTCGTGCGCCTGGTGGGTGAGTACGATTCGTTTCATCGTGATGCGCTGCGCGACGAAGGGCGCACGGGCCGTCCGTTGCTGATCAACGGACGGGGCATGACGCGCAGCACGTTCACGTCCTTTCGCGGCGATTTCCTCTTCTCCTACCAACCCGATCCCGGCACCGTGGTGTTCCTGGGATACGGGGCAGGTTATTCGGACACCCGACTCGCCGCGCAGCCGTTCGAGTTTCCCTCGAGCTTGCGGTTCAATGGCTACAACCGCACAGACGACGCCTTCTTCGTGAAGGCCAGCTACCTCCTGCGCCTGTAGGACATCGCAGCGCACGATCTTCCCTTCACGGTGGAGTGGTGATGACGGAATCCCCGTTGTCCGTCAATGCGGACGGGCACGACACAACGCTGCGGCGCACCCTCGGTCTCCGCGACCTGGTGTTGTTCAACCTCGTTGCGGTAGTGGGGCTGCGATGGCTCGCCACCGCGGCGAAGGCGGGACCCAGCGCGTTGATGCTGTGGATGCTGGCGGGGCTTCTTTTCTTCGTGCCGCAGGGGCTCGTGGTCACCGAGCTGGCGTCGCGATTTCCGCAGGAAGGCGGCATCTACCAGTGGACCAAGCGCGCACTCGGCGAACGGCATGGATATGTCTGCGGGTGGTGCTACTGGATCAACAACGTGCTGTACTATCCCAACCTGCTCATTTCCACCGCGGTGATCGCCACGTTCGTGGTGGGCAAGGGAGACAGCCCCATCGCGAGTGACTGGACGTACGTGCTGACGGCCACGCTCGTCTGCCTGTGGCTCGCGGTGTTCATGAACATCGTGGGCGCCGGCACCGGGAAATGGCTGCAGAACGCCGGCGGCATCGGGACGTACATCCCGGGCGTCGTGCTCATCGTGCTTGGCGCGGTTTCCCTGCTGAGTGGGCATGCCTCCGCCAATCCCATCACGCGCCAGAACATCACGCCGGACCTCGGCCACCTGTCTGGCCTCAACCTGTGGGCGTCCATCGCGTTTGCCTTCGCGGGCCTCGAGTTGTCCAGTGCCATGGGGGGTGAAGTGCGCGAGCCGCGCAAGACACTTCCCCGCGCGATCCTCATCGCGGCACCGCTCATTGCGCTCGTGTACATCCTGGGCACGGGAGCCCTGCTGCAACTGATGCCGGTTGGCGACATCAACATCGTGTCGGGCTTTCTCCAGGCGACAACGGCAGGTGCTCGCGCCATCAGTCCGTCACTCTGGTGGCTGGCGCCGTTCTGTGCACTGGCCTACACCGTGGGAAACATCGGTGGCGTGGGCGCATGGCTCACTGGTCCGGCTCGCGTTGCGTTCGTCATCGGCCTCGACCGCTATTTCCCGCCAGCCTTCGGGCGGGTGCACCCGAAGTGGAAGACCCCCTACGTCGCGATTCTCGTGCAGGCGGCCCTTGCAACCGTCTTCCTGCTCGTGAGCCTGCTGGGCAAGGGCACGACAGTGGAGAAGGCGTACCTGATCCTGCTCGATACGCAGCTGCTCATCTACTTCATTCCGTACGTCTACCTGTTTCTCTCCTTCCTCGTGCATCGGCGCACGGAGGCGCCGCCGGAAACAGTGCGCGTGCCGGGCGGACCGGCAGGCGCAACCCTTGTGGGGGTAAGCGGGCTGCTCGTGACGCTGTTTGCGATGGGCGTTGCCATGGTGCCGCCATCCGACGAGGCGCGACCAATCCTGTTCGAGGTCAAGGTGGTGGGCGGCGCACTCGCATTCATTCTCATCGGCGGCCTTGTCTACTGGCGAGCGCACCGCACGCGCGTGACGTGACGACGCTCACGCAGTGAGCGCGGCGATGACTTCGCGCGCATTGGTTGCACCATAGTTTCCGTAGCAGTTGTTGAAGAACACGATGGTGCGCGTGGCCTCCAGCGCTGCCGATTCGATGAGGGGCAACCAGGACTGAAGCTCGGGGGCCGAGTACAGTATCGGTATCGCTCGACGGTCGGCACGCCACGGAGTTCCCACGTGGCAGCTCGCCGTCCGTGCAGGCGAACCATGGCCAGGTGGGGTGTGGTCGTGGCGGCAACGCGAGGAACGCTGCTGACCGTGCCCTGCGGGCCGTCCACCATGACGTGGGTGAGCCCGAGGCCGCGCAGCAGGTCGAGCGTTCGGGCCGTGTGCCGAGTCGTGTCGAACCACGCGGTGTTGCGGAACTCTACGGCGGCGGGAATGCCCGCGAGCCGTTGTGCGGCCTCGTCCAGAACGCCCTCGCTCTCCCGCGTTGGAAGGAACCAGCGCGGATACTGCAACAGCAGGCCGCCCAGCTTGCCCGCTTCAGCAAGGGGCGACAGCGCACTGATGAATCTCTCCCACACGGCATCGCGGAGTTCCGCTGGAAGGTCCGTCGCATAGATCGTGTTCCGCTGCGCCACGTCTGCGGGAAGACATTCCACGAGACCCCTGGGCAACCGCGCCACTTCCGTCGGCTGGCCGGTCATGAGCGCATGCGCCTTGATGTAAAACCGGAAACGCCCGGGCGTCCGGGCTGACCAGAGTTCTGCCGTCGGGCGTTCGGGCATGGCGTAGTACGTGGCATCCACCTCCACCACGCTGAACTGCGACGCATAGAACCGCAGTCGGGCCTCCGCGCTCGAGATGCCGCGTGGATAGAAGACGTTGGCGCGCACCATGGTGGGATCCGTCCAGGACGCTGTGCCGATGCA
>JAYVNZ010000573.1:0-1567 GCA_043758185.1 Gemmatimonadaceae bacterium
GATGTTCTCGGGCTTGACGTCGCGATGCACGATCTGGCGGCCATGGGCGTAGGCGAGCGCCGTCGTCACTTCACGAAGGATCCGAACGGCCTCGTTGACCCCGATGGGCGCCCGGCCCATGCGGTCGCGGAGCGTTTCGCCATCCACAAAAGGCATCGTGTAATAAAGGATGCCCTCCTCTCCTGTGGACCCGGTGTCGCCTGCGGTAAGCAGGGGAACGATATGGGGATGCTGGAGCGTCGCAACGAGTGCGATCTCCCGCTTGAACCGCTGGGCCGACAGTCCCCCAATCAATTCCTGTGGCAGGACCTTGACGACCACCTTCCGGCGCAGCGCGTGCTCCTCGGCGAGGAACACGCGACTCATCCCGCCTCCGCCGAGTTCGCGCTCGAGGACGAATGCCGCGCCCAGCGCTTTTTGCAGTTCGTCGTGGAGTGACATCGTCGAATGCGCGGAAGTGTCTGCGGTGATGGGAGAGGCACCGTCCTCAGCCGGGTCGTCTCCTCCCCGTCACCCTATCACCCATTTCTTCCGCGGGCTAGGTGACCAACGATATTGCGCCCGGCAGGCGTGAGGACCCGTGGCACGGCAAATGTGATATGGAAAGGCACGCGACGAAGTCGCGGGGAGTTCGTGTCACCTTATCATCGTGCCAAATGCACTCCTCCAGGACGTTCATTGTTTCGCTTGGTGCTGCGGTGCTCGCTGGAGGGTGCGCGCCTTCTGGCCCTGGTGCGCACTCCAAGTCCATGGTCTCGGCGGCAGGCATGTCGCTGCGCACGACCATTGCCACGCCGTACATGGAATCCGAAACGGTGTCGCTGGCACTGGACCGCATAGACCAGCACGGACTGCCGCTGGACCAGACCTACAGGCATTTCGGCAGCGGACGCGGCGTGACGATCTACGTGTTCGACGGCGGAATCATGGATACCCACCCTGAGCTTGCTGGCCGAGTGCGGAGGGGGTTCAACGGCTTTCCGGACGAGGAACAGATCTGCAACGCGCACGGAACGGCGGTGGCGGGCGCGGCCGCGGGCGCGACTCTTGGGGTGGCGCCGGATGCAGAGATCGTGGACGTGAAGATGGTGGAGTGCCGGCAGCTGCGAGGCACCATCGACGCCATCGTGCGGGGAACGCAGTGGGTCCTCATGGACCATGCGCGGCATCCGGAGCGGCGGTCGATCGCCAACTGGTCGTTTGTTGCGGACACGTCTGACGGCATTCCGGCACTCGACGCCGCCGTGCAGCAGCTGAACGACGCGGGCATCCCGGTGATCGTTTCGGCGGGCAATCTGGAGATCAACGCGTGCCACGTGTCGCCTGGTAATGCGCCAGGCGCCATCGTCGTGGGTGCGTCACGGATGCGGAGTGTGATGCGCAATGCGGTGGCGAGGATGGTGGACGAGCGCGCCCCGGGCACTGCGTATGGCCCCTGCGTTGACGTGTTCGCGCCCGGTGATTCCGTGCTGCTTCCCAGCATGGATATGCAGCATGCGGCCACGCAGCAGCTGTGGACCGGTACGTCAATGTCGGCCGGATACGTGAGCGGAGCAGCCGCGCTGTA
>JAYVNZ010000574.1:0-6940 GCA_043758185.1 Gemmatimonadaceae bacterium
TCCACGATGCGCGGCAGCTTGGACAGCCCCACGATGCGCTTGTTCGGGATGTAGGCCACGTGCGCCTTGCCGAAGAACGGCAGCAGGTGATGCTCGCACAGCGAGTAGAGCTCGATGTCGCGCACCATCACCATGTTCTCGTGCTCCTCGTTGAAGAGCGCGTCGCCGACGACGCTCTCGAGCGACTGGCCATATCCCCTGGTGAGGAACTTCATCGCCTTCGCGACCCGCTCCGGCGTCTTCTGCAGGCCTTCCCTGTCCGGATCCTCGCCGATGAGCGCGAGCTGCTCGCGCACGTGGCCACCGTAGGCGGTGATGGCGGCCGCGGGGTCTGTGCGCGGGGCAATCACGCGAGGGATCGCGGGCGCGAGGACAATGCTGGAGTCAGTCACCGGTATACTCGACATAGTTGTTCGGCGTTTCCCAGAGGACGAGTCGCACGAGCGTGGCAGGATGGATGGCCGGCGCGAGCTGGCCCCAGATGGCGACGATGATGTTTTCCGACGTCGGGATGACACCGTCCATGAAGTCGACGTCGAGGTTGAAGTTCCTGTGGTCCATCTTGTCCACCGCCAGCTCCTCCACCAGGCGCTTCAGTGCCCCCAGGTCGTGCACGTAGCCGGTGCGGTCATCGATTGCGCCGCGCACGGATACGTCCAGGGTATAGTTGTGCCCATGCCAATTGGGATTGTTACACTTGCCGAAGAGGCGGGTGTTCTCCTCATCGGTCAGGGCGGGATTGTGCACCCGGTGCGCCGCATTGAACATCAGGCGACGGGTGACGGTGACGTGCGGAGAGGGCATGGGTGCGACTGGAGGCGTCTGGTCAGGGTATCAATGCGAGACATGGGCGTGTCGTTCCCGCCGTGGAACATGAAGGCGGGACGGGTGCAGGGCGAGTGCGGCGACCGCCGGCAACAAAAAAGCGAGCCCCGCAGCACTGCTGCGGGGCTCGCGAGGAGCAGGAACGGAGAGGGTTTTTTGAAGCCCAGTCGTAATAATGAGGCTCTCACCACACCTTCCGGCTTCCCCCGCACTGAGGGCATGCCGTCAGTATAGATTATCGAACCCACTCGAAGGACTTATCGGCTCAAAAACGGTACTCTCCGCCCCACGACGTGTGGAGACAAGATATGTCCCGGAACACCACGGGTCAATTCACGGAGCGCCAGATGGATCTCGGAATGATCGCGGCATTTGCCTTGTTGATTCTCTGGGCTGTTGCTGCCCTGTTGCTCGAAGGGCCAGGGTGGGTGCACCTGTTCCTCACGGTGGGCGTGTCGCTGCTCATCTACCGCATCGTGGTGCGCGGGAGTCCCAAGGATCCGGTCGTGCGCGCGCCAGACCGGGAGTAGCGGCAGCGACGCCTGGATGCAGTTGAGTTAGTGTTGTCGTCCTGAGCAACGCGAAGGACCTGCTTTTCGCCGGCCAGGAGCATGTCCTCCGCTTCGCTCAGGACGACATCATGCTTTTTACGGTCCACTAGATCTCCCAGTTCGACAGCAGCACCCCGCCCGATGATCGCTCCTCATGGTGGCCCTCGAGCGACATCCGCAGGTCGGTCCATCGGACGCGCGCGCCCACCGCAATCAATCGGCGATACAGCGCCGTGTATTCGCCCTGCACCCTGATTGCCACGCGGCGCGTTCCGCTCCGCCGAGCCAGGTCACACAGCGCGCCGAGCATCGAGTCGAACGACGCCTCGCGCAGCAGCACCAGCTTGAGCACGCGCAATTCCTCACGCGCGCGCCCCTCGACAAGCGGCGCCGTGTGACAGAGCGCATACCCCACAAGCGTGTCCCCCTCGCGCAGCAGCACGGTGTCGCCGAGTGACAACTCATCGGTGAGCTCCACCTCGCGCGTGAAGTCGTAGCCCGGCGCCAACTGGTCAACCAGCGCACGCATCGCGCCCAGCGTGTCGTCGCGGTCGCGCATGCTCAGGCGGCCCAGCAGGTCGGGTGACTCGTCGGCGCTCCGAGCATCGACGGTGAGCGTAATGGTCAACCGTCCCGGCACGAAGCCGAGTGACGAGTAGAAGCCGATGTTGTCCATGGTCCGTGGCATCGTCTCGAGGCCCATGACGCGCGCGCCGTTTTCGCGCAGCCATTCCACGCCACGTTCCACCAGCGCCTTCCCCGTACCACTCGCCTGGAGGTCGGTGCGCACCGCGAGGGGACCCATCCACCCTTCGGCGCCGGACCGATGCACCATGTTGAACGCGGCGATGTCGCCGCGGCCCGCACCGTCTCGCCAGATCATCGCGCCAGCCCCGGCGTCCTCGATCGCGTATCGCCACACCTTCGGGCTGAGATTCGGGACGCGCACGCCCGCCATGCCGTCCCGGCGATAGCGTTCGGTAAAGGCGTCGCTGAACACGGCATTCAACGCCGGGATGTCTTCCACACCTGCGCGGAACGGCCCTTCGATCCGCGGCGACGGCCGCCAGCTCCGCCCAGCGGCCATCAGCCGCCCACCTCGGCCGCGAGCAACAGCTCGTGCTCGTCGATGGCGGCGGGTTCCGTCTGCGCCACGATCGCGCCGCCGGTTTCCTCGTCGTACCGTACGCTGATCACGCGGTCCAGCCCCTCACGCACCTGCTCGATGTGCGTGATGATGATGACCTGCTCGAAGCGGTCGTGGAGGCCGCGCAACAGTTGCACCACATTCTGGCGGCGCGCCTCGTCGAGCGACCCGAACACCTCGTCGAGGATGAGCAGCGAAAATGCCTGGCCCGCCCGCTCGGCGATCATCTGCGAGATGGCCAGCCGCAGGCAGAGATTGGCGATGTCCTCTTCGCCCCCGGAGATGACCGGCTTCGGCGTTCCATCCTCCAGCACGGTCAGGTTGTAGCTGTCGTCGAGTTCAAGCTCGTCGTAGCGCCCATCCGTGAGGTCCGTGAGGAAGCTGCTGGCCACCTCACCGATCTCGGGCCGCAGTTGGACGTTGAGGTCCGTGCGGAGATCCGTGAATGCGCGATCGAGCTCATCGTGCAAGCGGCGCGAGCGGTCCAGGGTCTCGAGCTGCGCGCGCACACGCTGCAGCTCATGGCGCGCCTGTTCACCGCGAGTCACTGCGGCCTGTGCACCAGCCGCCTCACCATTCGCCGCCACGGCGTCCAGCTCTGCGCTGCGCAGTTCGGCCGCCGCGGCCTCGTGTCGCGCACGGAGCGCAGCGTACCCCTGTTCCGAGAAGGCGAGCACGTCACGCCGAGCGGAGAGTTTCGTCGCGCGTGCCTGTGCCGCTGCCACACCGGCAGCGGCGCGGTCGCGCTCCGATTCAAGCACGGGGCGACGCTCCAGCAATGTCGCAAGGCGCGTTGCGCGGCCGTCCAGGGGCCGAAGTCGCTCGAGCTCGCGTCGCGCAGCAGCATGGCGAGTGGCGTCGTACGTACCCGGAATTCCCACGCGCTCCGCATGGACCTGCGCAAAGCGTTGCTCCCGCGCGTGGAGCTCGCGTACGAGGCTCGTGAGTTCCTGCACCGCGAGCTGCACTTTCGCCAGGCGACGCTCCAGCTTGCCCACCTCCTCGAACGTGGACCGCCGCCGCTCGTCGAGCTCGCGCACCTCGACGGGCATTTCCTCGAGCTGCTCGATGCGCGACGTGAAATACTTTCCGTCCGCCACGAGGTTCGCCATCTGCTCGTCGAAGTGATCCAGCACGGACCGGTAGTGATCGTGGAGCGCGCGCTCACAGATGGGACAGGTGCCGTCCTCGCCCGCGGTCACCAGGCGCTCACGTTGCTCCTTCACTTCGGCGTACTGCTCGCGCAGCGCCGTGCGCTTGGTGTCGGCCTCCTGCCGGTCACGGACCCACTCGGTGCGCTTGGCCTCGAGCTCACCTTCCACCAGCTCGAGCATCGCGCGCATCTGCTCCAGCTCGAGGATGGCCACTTCCTCCAGGGCCGGCGCCGTCTCGATCCTCGCCCGCCGCTCGCGCAGGCGTGCCACTTCGTCTTCCAGTGCGCGCTCGGTGTCGAGCAGCGCGTTCCGACGCCCTTCATCGCGCGCCAGCGCATCCAGTGCCTGTAGTTCCTCACTGAGCGCCGCCAGTGGACGCAGCTCTTCCGCCAGGTGCTGGAGCTCCTCGTCGGCGGCCGCGACGTCAGCGAGCTCGCGGCCGATTCGCTCAGCGTCCCTCGCATAGGCGGCGGCTTCGCTCTCGGCCACGCGCAATTCGGCGAGTGCCTCCTGGAGTTGCTCCCGCTCCTGCTGCGCGGCGAGCCAGCGCGGGGCGATATCGGACATCTCGATCGTCGCGCGCTCACGGCGTGCCGTGCTCACGCGCACGCGCTCGGCCGCTTGCGTGAAGCGCGCCGACGCTTCCTCGTGAATGCGTTCCACGTGGGCGGCATCAGGCAATGCCGTGCGCAGTCCCGCCGCCTCCGCACCAATGAGCCGGCTCCGCTCCCGCACGAGGCGTTGCGACACGCGCAGGCGTTCGTAGCCCAGCACGCGGCTCAGGAACTGCGCGCGCTCCGACGGCGCCATCGACGCCATCACGTCGAGTTCCTTCTGCCCCGTGAAATAGGTGTTGAAGAACTCCTCGCGCGTCATGCCCAGCCGGCGGCGCAGCATCTCGGACACGCCGGTGAGCGAGTTCGCGATGGGCACCTCCGCACCGTCGAGGTACAGCTCCGCGCTCGTGAGCCCGCGTTCCACGCGATAGCGATGGCCACCAAGCTGGAAGTCGAGCTCCACCTTCACGCGAGCGCCGGCGCCGGCACTCAGCGACCGGATCGTCTCCTTTCTGCCACGCGCCGCGTCCTGGCCGTAGAGCGCCCAGGCGATGGCCTCGAGGATCGTCGTCTTGCCGGAGCCGTTGGGCCCGATGATGCCCGTGAGCCCCGTCTCGAACTCGATGTACGTATCGACGTGCTGGCGAAAGTTGCTGAGCCTGAGACTGTTGAGGCGCATCTATCCGTCCGCCCCAACCGACAGCACACCCATCGCGGTGTCGCGGTCCTCGGCATCCTTCAGGTACTTCACGCCGAGCTCCACGAGCGCATCACGATCCACGTCGGGCGGAATGATGCGCTCGCGCAGCTTGTCCCGCACCAACTCGTCGAGCGACGCGCGACGACCAGGCGCACCGCGGCCCGAGCTCCGAATGGTTTCCGGACGGCGCGTATCGAGCTGGAAGTGCAGCGCGCGGCGCCGGAAGTCACGCAGCCGCCGGTGGTCGAGCTGGCGCGCCACATGGCGCGGCACGTCGTACACCACCAGCCGCACCACCTTGTCGTCAATGCCGCCCGGCGTGGACTCCACGACCTCCGCGATGGCGTCGTTCAGTTCCTCGGTGGTCATGCCGCGTGCAGACAGCGGGCGCAGGTCGATGAACTCCCGCGAGGCGGGCAGCGCATGAAAGACCTGCGTACCGGTCTCGAGGTCGCGCTCGACGATGCCCTTGCCCGCGACGCCAAGCTCCCTCTCCTCCGCCTTCTCCCCCCACACGTTGGAGCTCGTGTAGTCCGTGCCGCCGCTGTAGAAAACGTGGTTGCGACGCACAGGACTCTTGTACACGTGATAATGCCCCAGCGCCACGTAGTCCCACTCGGCGACGTGCAGCTCCTCCTCCGGAATCTCGTTCGCCGCCATCTCCGGCGAGCCCACGAACCCCGCATATTCGCCCTCCGTCGGCCCGTGCATCAACAGCACGTTCCACCGGGAGGAACCGCTGGGCTTGAGCAGTGGGCGCGGAAACGGATTCATGGCCACCGCGAGCACGGACAGGTCGAGTGCGGGAAACTCCAGCGCCTGCGCTTCTCCATCCACGATGTGAATGCCAATGGACTCGAACAACCGCAGGATGCCGCCGGTGTCTGTCGAGCGAGGCGTATCGTGGTTGCCGGCGACCATCACGATTTCCGTGGTGGGCAATGCCTTGCGCAATCGCCAGAACTGCTGGTACGCGAACACGATGGCCGTGTTGTTCGGGCGCACCTGATGAAAGACGTCGCCCGCCACGAGCACCACGTCTGGCGCAATCTCGATGACCTTGTCGACAGCGCGCTTGAACGACTGCGCAACATCCGCCTCACGCTGGTTGATGCCGCGCGGAGTCAGCCGCTGGTATTGGCGGAATCCGAGATGCAGATCAGAGAGATGGACGAGGCGCAGGGTGGTGATGGGCCGAGGCTAAGCGGTTGTGCCGGTGGAGGTTGGGTCGCGTCCCCCTACACGTCGGAAAGTCTAGCCGCCGTTCAGCGCTTGTCCATGGTACGGAGGCGCTGCGTCACGCGTGTCATGAGCCGCATTGGCGCGAGGCCGGAACCGGCTGGAGGCGTGAGCACGGATTGCAACAGCACCAGGAACCGTGAATCCGTCATCCATCCGCGTACCCGGTCTATCTGCAGCACGCCGCTGATGGAGCCGGACAGCGACAGCCCCTGGCTCGTGCTGTCGGGCAGGATCTCGCCGCGCATGGAAACGTACGCGATGGTCGCGCCGCGCTCGAGCGAGTCGAGATGAAACGTGGCGCGCACATGGCCCGATCCGCGCGCACCCAGCGGCCCGCCGAAAGGGAGTGGAAGCTCGCGCATCCATTGATCACCCACGGACACGGGCCGCTTCGGAAACACCGCCGGCATGGCTGCCATCGCGTCCATTGCGTCGCGCGACAGCGGAATGCCACGCGCATCGCTCGCAGTCTCTACCGTGCCGTCAACACCGAGCTGCAGCACGAGCTGCTGTCCACGAAGTGCGCGGCCTGCCTCTGCAATCATGGCTGCCGAATGGGCGTCGGTGCTCGCGAAGATCGCCGAATCGACAATCGTGAGCACCGTGGTGCTCGCCGGTCGTACGGAGCGGACAATGGTCCGCGACCGGATCGAGACGGATGTGCTCACGCTGCGCGACGGTCCCGCCGAGCCGCTCTCGGACGTGATCTCCGTACGCTGCTCGAGCCAGCTGTGCAGCGTGTCACCCATGTGCGGCTGCAGGCG
>JAYVNZ010000575.1:0-3053 GCA_043758185.1 Gemmatimonadaceae bacterium
GCTGCCGTGGTGGCGCTCGTTCCCTCGGCGCTCGCCGCGCAAGGCGCCACCGGAACCGTCACGGGCCGGGTGAACGCGAACGGTGAGGCAGTCGTCGCCGGCACCGTTGTCGCCACCGGCACGGGCCGGGGAACGCAGACGCGCGCTGACGGCACGTACCGCCTGACGCTCACTGTGGGGCGCTATGAGTTGCGCGCCCGGGCCGTGGGGTTCGCCTCCGGCCGAGATTCCGTGACCATCACGGCGGGCGGCACGGCGACCGTGAACTTCACGCTCGAGAAGCGAGCCGCCACGCTCGAGGCAGTCACCACGCTCGGCACCCGCGGCGAGGCACGGACCGTCATCGACGCCCCGGCGCCAATCGACGTGCTCTCCGCCGCTGACATCAAGGCCACCGGCCGCACAGAAACGGCGCAGATGATCCAGGCCGTTGCACCGAGCTTCAACTTTCCGCGCACGTCCATCGGGGATGGCACGGATGCAGTGCGTCCCGCCACGCTCCGCAGCCTTGCACCGGACCAGACGCTGGTGCTCGTGAACGGAAAGCGCCGGCACAACAGCGCGCTCGTGAACGTCAACGGCTTCGTGGGGCGCGGCTCGGCACCCGTCGACCTGAACGCCATTCCGTCCAGCATGATCGACCACATCGAGATCCTCCGCGACGGCGCCGCGGCGCAATATGGGTCGGACGCCATTGCCGGCGTCATCAACGTGGTCCTGAAGTCGGGTTCGGGCGGCGAGTCCGTGACCACCGTGGGCGAGACATTCACCACCTACAACCGCGCTGATAACCTCACGCCGTTCCCCATCCAGGTCGGCGAGGTGTCGGCGCGCGATGGCAAGGTGTTTCACACCGCCCTCGACTACGGTTGGACGGGCACGCAGAACAGTTTCCTGCATCTGTCCGGTGAGTTCCGGAATCGCGGCTACACCAACCGCTCGCTCAAGGATCCTCGCATCCAGTACGCCGCGGGTGATCCGAGGGAATCGAACCCACTGCTTCCAAGTCCCGAAGGACGCGTGAACCACAGACAAGGCGACGCGGCCACGCACGATCTCCAGGGCTTCTGGAATGGAGGCCGCTCGATCGGCTCAGGTGATCTCTATTCGTTCGGCGGTGCGTCCAAGCGCCATTCGGAAGCGGCAGGATTCTTCCGCCGCCCGAATGACGACCGCACGCTCCGCACGCTGTATCCCAACGGCTTCCTGCCGATCATCGCGTCGGACATCGTGGATGGGTCGGGCGCAGTGGGCTACAAGGGTGCCCTGTCAGGCTGGAATTACGATCTCGGCACCGTGCTGGGCAGCGATCAGTTCGGCTTCACCATCAAGAACACGAACAACGCGTCACTCGGCCCGTCGTCCACGCAGACCCAGTTCGACGCGGGCAAGCTGCGCTTTGCCCAGAGCACCACGAGCCTCGACCTCAACCGCGACCTGAAGGACATGCTGCCCTTCCCGGTGAACCTTGCCGCGGGCGCCGAGTTCCGATATGACAGGTACCAGATTGTCGCGGGTGAGGTGGATTCGTGGCGTAACGGGGGCGCCAAGGTCGTGGACATCAACGGCAACGTGACCACGCGTCCTGCCGCGCCCGGCTCATCGGTTTTCCCGGGCTTCAAGGGCGACAGCGGTGGCAAGAGCAACGATGCAGGTACCCACTCCCGCAACAATTCCGCGTTCTACGCGGATGCGTCGTCGGACCTGACGAAGAACCTGCTCGTGGACGTGGCGGGACGCTTCGAGAACTACAGCGACTTCGGCTCGACGACCACCGGCAAGGTGTCCGCGCGCTATCAGCTCGTGAAGGGTCTTGCCCTGCGAGGCTCGGCGAGCACCGGATTCCGGGCGCCCTCGCTGATGCAGGAGTACTTCTCCTCCACGGCCACCAATTTCGTCGCAGGTTTTCCGCTGGACATCAAGACGTTCCCCGCCAATTCGCGTGAAGCCGGCGCACTCGGCGCCCGGCCGCTCAAGGCGGAGAAGTCGCACAACTACGGGTTTGGCTTTGCGGCCGAGCCCATCAGCGCCCTGTCGTTGACGGCAGACTACTACTACATCGAGATCGGCGATCGCATCGTGCTCTCCAATAATTTCGTGGGAGCCACCGCGATCAGCGCGCTGTCGACGCTCGGCATCACCGGCATCGGGGGCGGACGGTACTTCACCAACGCAATCGACACGAAGACGCATGGCTACGACGTGATCGCGAACTACGGGTTCTCGCTCACCAACAGCAGCCTGCTCAAGCTGTCGGCGGCGTACAATCACAACTCCACGCGTGTCACGCGCGTGGACACCCTGCCGACGAACCTGTCGGGACTCAAGTCTTCCCTGTTCGATCGCGTGGAGCAGGAGCGCATCGAGTACGGCAATCCGGAGAACAACCTGATCCTCTCCGGCAACTATACCTACGACAAGCTCGGCATCCTGCTGCGTTCGCAGCGCTTCGGGCAGGTGACGTCGTACGGGACTACCCCGACCAACGCCGCGGGCCCCCTCGACCAGACGTTCTCGCCCAAGTGGGTCACTGACCTGAGCGGCTCGTATGGCTACCGGCGGTTCACGGTCACTGCGGGAGCGGACAACATTTTCGACGTGTACCCCGATCGCAACAACAGCAATGGATCGCTCACGCCGGAGAATGGCGGCACGTCGAACTTCGGCATCTTTCCGTATGCCGGTATCACGCCGTTCGGATTCAACGGCCGCTTCATCTACACCAAGCTGGCGGTCGGCTTCTAGTGGATTGTACAGGCGACGTCGAAAGCATGCTGTCGTTGTGAGCGAAGCGAAGGACCTGCTCTGGCTGGCGAAGAGCAGGTCCTTCGCGTTGCTCAGGACGACAATCTCTGCTAACGGAAGCTGTTGAACAGTGCACTAGGCAGGTCAGTCACTGCGCAGCAGATTGTCTTTGTGACGGAACAACTCCCCCTCTGGACACCGAGCGCAGACCAGGTGTCGCGCGCGCGCGTGACGCACTTCATTCGCGACGCGGTGCAGCCACTCGGCGGCGCGGCGCGCGATGTGGTGGACACGCGGTCACTGTACGC
>JAYVNZ010000576.1:0-10055 GCA_043758185.1 Gemmatimonadaceae bacterium
TACATCCTGCCCGACCTCAGCGAGGCGGTGCACCGCATCGATCACGCGACGGACATGTCGCCCGAGCAGAAGATCGCCGAACGGCGCGGACTGGAGATCGACTACGCGGGCAAGAGCGAGCGGCTGAACATCGTGCACCAGCTGCTCAAGGCGCACGCGCTGTACGAGAAGGACGTGAACTACGTGGTGCAGGACGGCGAGGTGCTCATCGTCGACGAGTACACGGGCCGCACCATGCCGGGGCGCCGCTGGAGCGAGGGGCTGCATCAGGCGGTCGAGGCCAAGGAGGGCGTGCGCGTCAAGGGCGAGACGCAGACCATGGCCACGATCACCATCCAGAACTACTTCCGCATGTACGAGAAGCTGGCCGGCATGACCGGTACGGCCGAAACGGAAGAGACGGAGTTCTACGAGATCTACAAGCTGGAAGTCGCCGTCATTCCGACCAATCGCGACATCATCCGCGACGACCGGCACGATCTCGTGTACAAGACGCGCCGCGAGAAGTACAACGCCATCGTCGAGGAAACGCGCAGGCTGCACGACCTGGGCTACCCCGTGCTCATCGGCACCACAAGCGTGGACGCGTCGGAGACGCTGTCCAAGCTGATGCAGCGTGGCGGTATGGTGCACAACGTCCTCAACGCGAAGTACCACCAGCGCGAGGCCGAGATTGTCGCGAACGCGGGGCAGCCCGGCGCCATCACCATCGCGACGAACATGGCTGGCCGAGGTACCGACATCAAGCTCGGCGATGGGGTGATTCCGTCGAAGCCGTCCGTCATCAAGGATCCCGACGGCAAGGACATCGACGTGGAGGAGATGGGCGGCCTGCACATCGTGGGTTCGGAGCGCCACGAATCCCGCCGCATCGACAGGCAGCTGCGTGGCCGCGCGGGTCGGCAGGGCGATCCGGGCGCCAGCCAGTTCTTCCTGTCGCTCGAGGATGACCTCATGCGGCTCTTCGGCAGCGATCGCATCGCGAAGCTGATGGACCGCATGGGCGCGCAGGAGGGCGAGGTGCTCACCCACCCGCTCATCACGCGCTCCATCGAACAGGCGCAGAAGCGGGTGGAGCTCCAGAATTTCCAGAGCCGCAAGAAGCTGCTGGAATACGACGACGTGATGAACCAGCAGCGCGAGGTGATCTATTCGCTGCGCGCGTTCGCGCTCGAGGGCGGAGAGGAGCTCAAGGGCGAGGCCATCAAGATGGTGGAGAAGGCTGTCACGCGTCGCGTGGACACGGTGCTGGCGGAATTCGATGACGTGGCCGATTGGGACTTCGACCTGCTCCGCCAGGAGCTGCTCATGCACTACCTGCTGCAGGTGAAGGAGTTCGACGACGAGCTCCTGCGTCCGTCATTGCTCGCGGATGCGCAGGGCCAGGCGTCGGAGGCGGGGCGCGCTGCCTTTGCCGGGAAGATCGAGGCGCTCGACATGGTGCAGGACCAGGAGGGCGGATACGCCGACCGGTTGCTGCGCTACGTCATGCTGAACGTGCTGGACGAGAAGTGGAAGGACCATCTCTACGATCTCGACCAGCTGCGCAATGCCATCCACTACCGGTCGTGGGGCCAGAAGGATCCGCTGGTAGAGTACAAGCAGGAGGCCTACACGATGTTCGTGGACCTCATGAACGACGTGGCGGAGACGTTCACGGACCGGTTCCTCAAGGTGCAGCTCGTGATCGAGGAGGGGCCGCCCGCGCAGCGCGAGGAGGTACCGCCCCCGCCGGCACCAACACGCCGTTACAACGCGATGGGCGTGCTCGAGGACATCCCGGCAAACGACAACGGCGCCGGGTCTGCAACGGTCGATGATATGGGGCCGGCGGAAACGCCGACTGAAAAGGAACCAGTGGTCCGCCGCGATCCGGTGATCGTCGGCGCCGGTCGCGCGCGCACCGTGAACGACCTCACCGCCGGCCCCGCCGCACCGGTGGACTGGACGGCGGTCGGGCGTAACGACCCCTGCCCGTGCGGATCGGGCAAGAAGTTCAAGAAGTGTCACGGCACGTCGATGTAGTGCGTCGGCCACGCCGTGCAATGGAGTGGTGATGGATGGAGAACCCCACGGCGCTATGCCTGTGGGGTTCTCGTCGTTTCACCGCCGAACGTGTCGTCCCGAGCAAAGCGAAGGACCTGCTTTCGCCGGGCTACCTCCAGCGCACTGGTGCCCCAATGCCACAGCCTTCCGCAATTGCCTCCCAGCCCACCGTCCTTTCGATCCGGGAGCTCCCGCGCTCCGAGCGACCCCGTGAGCGCCTCGTCATGCTCGGCGCGTCGGCCCTCAGTTCTGCCGAGTTGCTGGCGCTCCTCATCGGTGCCGGTGGCGCCGGCGGATCCGCCCTCCAGCTCGGTCAGCTTCTGCTGGCCGGTACGGGCGGCTCCCTCCGCCGTATGGCCATGCAGCCGGTGGCGTCGCTGACGGCGACCAGCGGCGTCGGCATGGCGCGCGCCGTCACCGTGCACGCTGCGCTGGAACTGGGCCGGCGACTCGCTGCCGAGACGCGCGAGGACGGAGCGCCTGTACGATCGCCACGCGACGTCGCCCGATTGTTCGCACCACGCCTGGAAGATCTGCCGGTGGAAGAATTCCACGTCGCCATTCTCGACGCGCAGCATCGCCTCGAGCGTGACGTGACCATCACGCGTGGCATCCTGACGTCGTCCCTCGTGCATCCGCGCGAGGTGTTTCGCGAGGCCATCGCCGAACGCGCGGCGGCGCTGATCCTGGTGCACAATCATCCCAGTGGAGATCCCACGCCGAGCGCGGATGACCGCATCGTGACCGAACAGCTCGTTGCCGCCGGCAAGCTGCTCGATATTCCGGTGCACGATCACATCATCATCGGGAGGGGCCGGTACACCAGTTTCGCGGAAGCGGGGCTGCTCTGACCACTTGCGCGACCCAGACGGAATGATCATTCATACACGTGACCCCCGGGCCAGGGGGGGCTGCGCGCGCGGTGACGTTGCCTCGCACATCCCGCCATTACCGCGCGTCACGCCGGTGCATGGACGGTCAGTCGTGTCCCGGCGTGGCTGCAGGGCACACCCCTGCGGGCAGGAGAGCTGTACGGATGGCAACAGCGCTGCGAGAGATCATTCCCGACTGGAGCCTGGACGAGGGCGCAAACCTGCGCCTCGACCAGGACCTCCTGGCGCGCGCATACCGGTTCAGCGAGGAAGCCCACCGGGGACAGACGCGCAACTCGGGTGAGCCCTATGTCACGCATTGCGTGGAAGTGGCCAAGATCCTCGCCGACCTCCAGCTCGACACCACCACCGTGGCCAGCGGCCTGATTCACGACGTCGTCGAGGATACCGCCATGACGGTCGCCGACGTCGAGCGCGAGTTCGGCAAGGAGATCGCCGCGATCGTGGACGGGCTCACGAAGATCGCCAAGCTGCCCAACAGCGGGTCCAACCAGGACCGCCAGGTGGAGAGCTACCGCAAGCTGCTGCTCTCCATCGCGAAGGATGCCCGCGTCATCATCGTGAAGCTGGCTGACCGGCTGCACAACATGCGCACGCTGGACTTCCTGCCGGAGGAAAAGCGGCGGCGCATTGCGCAGGAAACGCGCGACCTCTATGCACCGCTCGCGCATCGCTTCGGCATGGCAAAGATGCGGTGGGAGCTGGAGGACCTGGCGTTCAAGCACCTCGAGCCGGACGACTACAAGGCGCTCGCCAGGAAGGTCACCCAGAAGCGCGGTGAGCGCGAAGCGCTCATCCTGGCGCTCCGTGAACCGCTGGAGCGCGAACTCGGGCTCGCCGGAATCAAGAACGTGGAGGTCACGGGCCGGCCGAAGCACCTGTGGTCCATCTACAAGAAGATGAAGCAGCGCGAGAAGCCCTACGAGGAGATCTTCGACCTCCTCGCCATTCGCGTGCTCGTCAACAGCGTCCCGGACTGCTACCACGCCCTCGGCGTGATCCATGATGGGTACACGCCGGTGCAGGAGCGCATCAAGGATTACATCGCGCAGCCCAAGTCCAACGGCTACCAGTCGCTCCACACCACGGTGTTCGGGCCCGGTCGCCAGCTGTACGAAATCCAGATCCGCACCAAGGCGATGCACCGCACCGCGGATTTCGGCATCGCGGCCCACTGGCTCTACAAGGAGGACGCGAAGAGCGCAGACGAACTGGACAAGCACCTCACGTGGTTCCGCCAGATCCTCGAGCTGCAACTCGACGCCAACACCCCCGACGAATTCCTCGAATTCCTCAAGCTCGATCTCTACGCCGAGGAAATCTTCGTGTTCTCGCCAAAGGGCGATGTGCATCAATTGCCGAAGGGAGCGACCGCGATCGACTTCGCCTTCGCGGTGCACTCCGAGGTGGGCCTGCACTGCCAGGGGGCGAAGATCAACGGCCGCATTGCGCCGCTGTCGCGTGCCCTGCGGAACTCCGAAACGGTGGAGATCATCACGTCGCCCACCGCGCGGCCGAGTCGCGATTGGCTCGCGCATGTGCGTACGGGCCGGGCGCGGCACAAGATCCGGCAGTGGCTCCGGCATGAGGAGCAGACGTCGTCCATCAAGCTCGGACAGGATATTCTCGAGCGCGAGCTGAAGCGGCGCCGCCTGGCGAAGCCGGAGGAGTCGAGCATCGACCGCGCGGCGCAGGCGCTGTCGCTGACCGACGCCACACAACTGTACGCGCAGATCGGGCAGGGCGACGTCAGCGTCGGCCTCGCCATTCGTCACCTGTATCCGGAATACACCGAGCAGGAGGCGCCCAAGCCGACATTCGTCGAGCGGCTGGTGGATCGCGTGCGCGGCTCCAAGGGCATGAAGATCCAGGGCGTTGATGGCCTGATGGTCCGCTACGCCCAGTGCTGCCAGCCGGTGCCGGGCGATCCGGTGACGGGCTACGTCACGCGCGGCCGCGGCGTCAGCATCCACCGCGCCGACTGTCCCAACCTGCTGTTCCTGGCCCACGAGCCGGAGCGGCGGCTCGAAATCGACTGGCAGGGCGCCGATGGAGAGCGGTTCCTCGTGCGTCTGGCGCTCGAAGGAAATGACCGACGTGGCCTCTACGCTGACGTTGCCGCAGCGGTCACCGATTCCGGGACCAACATCCGCGGCATGGAGCTGAAGAGCACCGATGGCAAGGCGACGGGCGCCGTGCTGGTGGAGGTGGAAAACCTGGCCCACCTCCAGAAGATCATTCGCGCCGCGCGCAAGGTGAAGGGCATAACAGAGGTTGCGCGGCGCGAGCACATCACGCCCGAGAACTAGCCGGCCTCGTCGTCCTGAGCGCAGCGAAGGACCTGCTCCGCACGGTCACGAGCAGGTCCTTCGCTGCGCTCAGGACGACAAAGGTCTAGTGCGTCAGCGCGTACACCACGTAATTCACACCGAGCTTGTACGCCTCATTGTCCTCGGCGACGATGCTCATCCCCGTACCGGAAAACTCCCAGAAGTCGGACACGTCGGTGTTGAAGTTGATCATGGCAATGAGCCGCTTCTTCGGGTCATTGTCCTCGTAGATCCCCTTCAGCAGGGGCGCGCCACCGTCGTACTTCTGCGGAATGATGGCGAACGTGGTGATCTCGAAGAACGAGTGGAAGATCGGGTGCGACGGCGTGAGGTCGTAGAAGCGGACCCCCGGGATCACGCGCTTCATGTTCGCCTCGAACGTGGCCCAGGCCTGTGCGCCGCGTGAATCGTCGAAGATCACGAAGCCACCCTTGACGAGGTAGGCGCGGAGGCCGGCCGCCTCCTTGTCCGTCATCGTCCAGTAGCCGGCTTCGGTCATGTAACTCACGGGAAATTTCATGAGTTGCGGATCGTCGAGGGCCAGGACGTTGCTCGCGTCCACCCGCAGCTTCACCGCACTCACCTCGCCAACGATGCGCATGAGGTTGTTCTCGGCGTGCGGATATCCATGCGCCCATGCCGGCAGGCCGCGATAGTAGAACCCGCCCGGCGCCGTCGTGTACTTGAGCCGGGCAAAGACAAAGCGCCCGTCGTACGGCGTCATCCGCGTTTCCGGCTCGGGCAATGGTGTGCTGAAGCCTCTGAATCGCTGCGCTGCCGCCGGCGTCGAGAGGCTCGCCAGCGCCACGCACATGCTCGCCACGCGACGACAGGCGCGCGTTGTCAGGATCACATGACGCTCCACGTAGTCATTTTCAATGAATACACAGGAATATCCTCCGCCGCTGGAGCGGAACCGCACCCCTCCCGAACAATAGCCGAAGACATTAGCATTCAACCATGGCTCCACGCGCGAATTTCATCCTGCAAGCCCCGTTCGAACCAGCCGGCGACCAGCCGAAGGCGATCAAGGAGCTGATGGCTGGCCTGGACCGCGATGACCGGTTCCAGGCACTGCTCGGCGTCACGGGGTCCGGCAAGACCATGACGATGGCCAACGTCATCGCGCAGTATGGCAAGCCCACGCTGGTGCTCAGCCACAACAAGACGCTGGCGGCGCAGTTGTACGGCGAGATCAAGAGCTTCTTTCCGCAGAATGCGGTCGAGTACTTCATTTCGTACTACGACTATTACCAGCCGGAAGCGTACGTCCCCACCACCGACACGTACATCGAGAAGGACGCCTCCATCAACGAGGATATCGACCGCCTGCGCCTGCGCGCGACGTCGTCATTGATGGAGCGCAACGACGTGATCATCGTTGCCACGGTGAGCGCCATCTACGGATTGGGTGATCCCGTGGCGTACCGTGAGCAGATGGTCACGGTCACCACCGGGCAGCGCATCAACCGCGACGACCTGCTGCGCTCCCTGGTGCGCATCCAGTACAACCGGAACGACGTCGCATTCGAGCGGGGCAGCTTCCGCGTTCGCGGCGACACCGTAGAGATCTTTCCCGCGTACGAGGAGCAGGGGGTCCGCGTCGAGCTCTGGGGCGACGAGGTGGAGCGCATCTCGAAGATCAACGTCCTCACCGGCGAGACCATCGCCACACTCGAGCGCGCGGCCGTCTATCCGGCAAAGCATTTCGTGACGCAGCGGCCCACGCTGGAGCGCGCCGTGAAGCTCATTCGCGAGGAGCTCAACGAGCGCCTCGCGGAGATGCGCAACAACGGCCGCCTCCTCGAGGCGCAGCGACTCGAGAGTCGCACCAACTTCGACATCGAGATGATGCTGGAGATCGGCACCTGCGCGGGAATCGAGAATTATTCGCGTCACCTCTCGGGACGGGTATCCGGCGAGCGGCCCGCGTGCCTCTTCGACTACTTCCCCGAGGATTTCCTCGTCGTCGTGGATGAGTCGCACGTGTCGCTGCCGCAGATCGGCGGCATGTTCAACGGCGATCGTGCACGCAAGCTGACGCTCGTGGATTACGGCTTCCGGCTACCCAGCGCGCTCGACAACCGGCCGCTGATGTTCGACGAGTTCCTTTCGCTGACGCCGCGCGCGGTATTCGTGTCGGCCACGCCCGGTGAGCTGGAGTTGCGGCTCGCCGAGGGGGTGGTGGTGGAGCAGATCATCCGGCCGACGGGGCTCATCGATCCGGAGATCGAGATCCGCTCCGTTCGGGGACAGGTCGATGATCTCCTGGGCGAAATTCGCGCACGCGTGTCGGTCGGTGAGCGCGTGCTCGTCACCACCCTCACCAAGCGCATGTCCGAGGACCTCACCGACTACCTGCAGCAGGTGGGCGTGCGCGTGCGCTACATGCACTCGGACATCGATGCCATCGAACGCATGGAGATTGTCCGCGGGCTCAGGCTCGGCGAGTTCGATGTGCTCGTGGGCATCAACCTCCTCCGGGAGGGGCTCGACATGCCGGAAGTGTCGCTCGTTGCCATCCTCGATGCCGATCAGGAGGGCTTCCTGCGCTCGGACCGGTCACTCATCCAGACCGTGGGGCGTGCCGCTCGCCACATCAACGGGCGCGCCATCTTCTACGCGGACAAGATCACCGGCTCCATGCAGCGCTGCATGGATGAGACGGCGCGTCGTCGCGAGATCCAGACAGCGTACAACATCGAGCACAACATCACGCCGACCTCGGTCTCCAGGAGCATTGCCGACGTGCGCTTCGTCACCCGCGTCGCGGATGCCCGCATGGAGCGCGACGAGGAGCGCCCGAAGCGCGGCAAGAAGGTCGCGGAGGCCCAGTCGCCCAGCTACGACATGGTGGAACCGGAGACACTGGTGAAGATGCTGGAGGACCAGATGCGCGAGGCCGCGGTGGCGCTGGACTTCGAGGCGGCCGCACGATTGCGCGACCAGCTGTTCGAGGTGCGGGCCCGCATGAGCGGCAGCGGCGCGGCACGCGGCAAGGTGGCGGCAGACGCGAAGGTGGCCCGGTGAGCGAAGGTGATCCGCTGGGCGCCCCGGGGCATGCACCCCTGATCCCGCCCCTGGCGGCACATGGGGCGCTCGCGATGCGCGAGGACGAGCTTCGCGATTGGGGACGTCGCTTCGGCCGCACCGCCCACGCACCACTGGTCGTCACCATCACCGGTGAACTCGGCGCTGGCAAGACGACGCTGGTGCAGGCCATCTGTGCCGGATACGGTGTGGAGACCGACGTCACCAGCCCCACGTTCGCGTTGGTGCATGAGTACTGGGCTCCGCGCTCCGTCGTCCATCATCTCGACCTCTACCGCCTGGACCGGGCGGACCAGCTCGATGCATTGGGCTGGGATGAAATCGTCTACGGTGCCGGCGTAGTGCTCATCGAGTGGCCCGAACGCGCCGGCACGCGCGTGCCCTCGGGGCACGTGACCCTCGCCCTGCAGCACTTGCCGGACGATCCGGACCGACGGTTGCTGTATGCGGGGCGGCACGCATGATCACGCTGGTGCTCGAGGCGTCCACATACGCCGGGAGCGTTGCGCTGCTGGATGGCTCGGAGCTGGTGGCCGAATGTGCGGTCGCCATGCGGGGCAGGGAGCATGAGGCCCTCATGCCCGCCGTCGCGCAGGTGCTCGAGATGAGCGGACGCGACGTGCACGACATCGAACGCGTAGTCTGCGGCGCCGGTCCAGGCAGCTTCACGAGCCTGCGAATCGCGGGGGCCATCGCCAAGGGCATTGCCCTGGCGCTGTCTGTGCCGCTCGTGTCGCTGTCGTCGCTTGCGCTGCTCGTGGCGTCCCGCGCGTCGCACGGTGCCGGCAGCTTTCTGGCGGTCGCCGACGCCATGCGCGGTGAGCGGTACGCGCAGGCGTTCGTGGTGAACGCTGCGGGTGACCTGACGATGCAGGGTGCGGTGCAGATCATGTCGGCAGCGGACGCGGCGGCACTGGCCCAATCACTCGGCGCCCTCATCCTGGGACCGGGTGAGGCAGGCGATGCCCACGTGGTCCCGCGCGCCGGCGCATCGGCGCGTATCACAAAAATGATTGATCAGTCGTCGCCAGTCGACCTGGCGTCGTGGGAACCCGGCTACGGGCGGCAGGCGGAGGCACAGGTCAAGTGGGAGGCGGAGCATGGGAAGCCGCTGCAGCAGGGTTGACAGACCGGCAGGTGGTCATGCGGTCAGTGTGGGGGTCGGACCTGCCGGCCGTAGTGGAAATCGAGCGTGCGTCATTCGCCGATCCGTGGAGTCACGAGTCGTTTGCCCGGTCGATCGAGCCTCAGCGGATGCGATTTCTAGTCGCGGAGGAGGGTGCCACGGCGGCACCGGTCGGCATGAATGCGTCTGGCGAGGCGCGAATTCTTGGGTACGTTGTTGCATTGCTCCTCTTCGAGGAGGCGGAAATTGCCAACCTGGCCGTAGCGCCGTGGGCTCGGCGCCGTGGTGTCGGTGGGCTGCTGCTGGATGGAATGGCGGCGGATCTCCAACGTGCGGGGGTTCGATCCCTGTATCTCGATGTCCGTGAATCGAACGCGGGCGCAAGGGCCCTGTACGCGTCGCGGTCATTTCTGGAAGTCGGTCGGCGACGCGGCTATTACCGCCATCCAACGGAGGACGCACTGCTCCTCAAGCGTGATCTGGGTCCGACGTAAAGTGAAGTGTCACGTGAGATAGATTGTATAAGCTGTGCAATGATTTGATGATACATGGGGTGCTGCGACTACTTTAGCTTGGCGACGATGCATTGATATCTCGTCCAGGGAGGGG
>JAYVNZ010000577.1:0-1514 GCA_043758185.1 Gemmatimonadaceae bacterium
CCGACAACGAAGGCCCACGCCTGCCGGTGCTTCAGCACCTCGAGCCAACTGACCGACGTGACTTTCGAGTCCTGGTCACTGCGGATGTATGCGAGCTCCGCGGCGCTGAGCTTCTTCTGCCGCTCGGGCACCTCGTAAATGGCCAGCCACAGGACGAGCCACACGAAGCCGATGATGCCGGTGCCGATGAAGGCCCACCGCCATCCGTGGTTGAGCGCGATCATCGGGACGAAATACGCCGCCGCCAGGGCGCCGACATTCGTGCCCCCATTGAAAATACCAGTCGCAAACGCGCGCTCTCCGCGCGGAAACCACTCGGCGGTCGTCTTGATGGCTGCCGGGAAGTTGCCCGATTCCCCAAAGCCCAGCGCGGCGCGCGCGTAGGAGAATCCGCTGGCGGTGGTGGCCAGCGCGTGCGACATCGCGGCCAGGCTCCACACAGCGATCGCCGCCGCGTAGCCCTTCTTCACACCAATGCGGTCCATCAAACGCCCCGCCCCGAGGAACCCGATGGCGTACGCGAAGCTGAACCACGACGTCATCGCGCCGTAATCCGTCTCGGACCATCCCAGCTCCTTCGTCAGCGTCGGCGCCAGGATCCCCAGCACCTGCCGGTCCACGTAGTTGATCGTGGTCGCCAGGAAGATCAGCGCACAGATCGTCCATCGATACCCGAATCCCGGTGGCGCCACACTTTCCGCCGTATCCGCGTCCTGAACCGCCATGCACTCCTCTCGGTCTTGTGTGGCCCGCTGTTTCCTACCGGATGACGCGTGCGCCCTTCCCCTTCATCGCCGCTTCCACTTCCTCCACCCGTACCATCGAGGTGTCGCCCGGCGTCGTCATGGCGAGCGCCCCGTGGGCCGCGCCGTATTCAACGGCTGCCTGCGGGCCCATCCCTTCCAGAAATCCGTACGCGAGGCCGGACGCAAAGCCATCGCCGCCGCCCACGCGATCGTAAATCTCCAGGTTGTCGCGCTTCGCCGACTCGTACAGCGTCCCCTGATAGTAAAGGATTGCACTCCAGTCATTCAGCGTGGCCGTCGTTGCCTTGCGCAGCGTCGTCGCCGCCACCTTGAAGTTCGGGAATTCGCGTACCGCGCCACGGATCATCTTCTCGAAGCTCTCCGTCTCGATGGTCGTGAGGTGTTCATCCGCACCCTCCACCTCGAAGCCAAGGCACGCAGTGAAGTCCTCCTCGTTGCCGATCATGACGTCGACATGCTTCGCGATGTTGCGGTTGATCGCCTGGGCGCCGGCCTTTCCACCCTGACTCTTCCACAGCGATGCGCGATAGTTGAGGTCGTAGGCCACCACGGTGCCGTACTTCTTGGCCACCTCCACCGCCTCGATCACCGCCTCTGCCGTATTCGCCGCGAGCGCGGCGAAGATACCGCCCGTATGAAACCACCGCACACCTTCGTCGCCGAAGATTCGCTCCCAGTTCACCTCGCCAGGCTTGATCTGCGACGCCGCCGAATGCCCCCGATCCGAGCAACCGAGTGCGGGGCGAA
>JAYVNZ010000578.1:0-1772 GCA_043758185.1 Gemmatimonadaceae bacterium
AACGACAGGTTGGGCACGAATCGACCGTCCATCACGTCCACGTGGATCCAGTCAGCGCCACCTGCCTCGAGCATCGCGATATCGTCACCGAGCTTCGCGAAATCCGCGCTCAGGATGGACGGCGCGATACGCACACGATTCATGGATTCGTACCCGCCTCTCCCGCCACACGCAGCTGCACTGCGCTGCCGGGGGGAAGGGTCGCGCTGGCCACAGGATTCTGTCCAACCACGGTGCCGCGAGTCCCGATGGCCATGGGATCCCACACAACCTTCACGTCTCGCACGCCGAGCTGCACGAGTGTCTGGCGTGCGCCGTCGACATCGCGGCCCACGAGCGATGGCATCTGGATGGCCGCCGCCCCGCCGCTCAGGACCAGCGACACGGTACTGGGGACGCTGATCTGCGCGCCCGCCGCGGGTCGCGTCGCGATCACGGATCCGCGCGGCGCATTACTGGGCGCCTCACTCGCGTCACCGACGTCGAAACCCTCCTTCTCGAGCACCGCCTGTGCCTCGATCTTCGTCATACCGGTGACGGTGGGCACGGCAACAACGCGCTGCCCGCCACTCACCACGAGGGTGACCGGATTGCCCACTCCCTCACGTGATCCGGGAGGTGGCGACTGCGCCAGCACCGTCATCTTCGGCGCAGAATTGTTGAAGCGCTGCTCACCCTGCTCAGCCTTGAACCCTGCCTGTTGCAGCCGCTGCACCGCCTCGTCGAACGTGAGGCCCGTGACGTTGGGCACCTTCACGTCCCTGGGGATCACGCCCGACGGAAACACGACGAATGCAACGAGCAGGTAGGCGAGCGCAAAGCCCGCCGCGATGCTCACCAGGTACACCAGCGAGGTGCGGACACGCGCGCGCCAGTTCATGCCGATCCCCGCGCGTGCGGGCTGCGGAACCGGGCCGCGAAGGCGCCGTCCGTGGCGTGACGCTGCGGGAGCACGCGAAGCAGGCCGCCATCGAGCACGCTGGCCGGAACGGCGCCCTCGGGCGGTGGCTCGAGCGTCCAATCGGGATGATCAGCGAGAAAACGATTCACGTGATCGTCGTTTTCCTCGAGCTCCAGGGAACAGGTACTGTAGATGAGAAGACCTCCAGGCCGGACCACCGTGGCGGCCGCTCGCAGGATGGCGCGCTGCGTGGCAGGCAGAACGGCGAGATCGCTCGCCTTCAGCCGCCAGCGCGCATCAGGATGGCGCCTGAACGTGCCGGTTCCGGTACACGGCACGTCGACGAGCACCGCGTCCATGTCGCGCAGGCTCGGAGCCGTGGCATCCGCCACGAGTGGAATCACGTTCGGCGCATCGAGCCGCACAAGGTTCTCCCGCACGCGCTGCATGCGCCCCCGCGACAAGTCCGCCGCGAACACCGTTCCGGCCACGCGCGCCAGTTCGAGTGCCTTGCCTCCGGGCGCGGCACAGAGATCTGCGACCGTACTGCCAGGGCGTACCGCGGCGTACCGCGTCACCAGCGTCGATGCGGGATCCTGCAGGTGAAACAGCCCCTGCCTGAAGGCACCGAGCTCCGTGAGCGATGTCACGCCACCAGAAAGGACGAGGCTGTCGGGCACCAGCGGAACGTCCGCGGTTTCCACGCCGGCGCTCTCCAGCATGGCTTCGAGCTGTTCGCGCACCACGTGATACGGGCGCGCCACGAGCGGCGCCTCGCGATTGTTGGCAACCAGCAGCGCGCGCGTGTCGGCCTCGCCCCATCGCGCCAGCCACCGCGCCACGATCCATCGTGGATGCGAATACTCCAGCG
>JAYVNZ010000579.1:0-4687 GCA_043758185.1 Gemmatimonadaceae bacterium
GCCGCGTGCCCTTCAAGGATGCCGATGCTTTCGCCGATCATCGCGAGCTGTGAGGCATGCCGCTGGTCGAAGAAATTCTGCTGCGCAGCCTGGACGATCCGGTACGCGGCCACCGGATCCATCCAGTCGATCCCAATGGTCACGGCGCCCTCCTTGGCGTCGATCCACATCCGCTTCTCGAGTAGCCCGATCATTGTATTGACGCGGTCTGCATCGGGCGTTGGCCCGTTCACCAGCCGCATGACGAAGTCGCGCGCATGGCCTGCCGCAGGACGCGTCCGGTCGAACGTGGCCAGCAGGTTGGTCTCGCGGATGATCTGCAGCAGGTTCTCGCGCTTGAGCACCGCATCAGCCGCCTGACGCGTTGGCGCGTCCGACTGGTTTGGCACGGCGCGCTTGGGATTCCCGAGCGCGGGCATGACCACGTTCAGCGACGCGAGGAACTTCGTTTCTACGCGGTAGTGCCGCTCCATCAGCAGCGCAGCGAGACTCACGAACAGCATCACCGCCACGAACAGCAACAGTGCGAACCGGCGGTGGCGGAACAGTGCGCGAAAGGGAAAGCCGGCCAGCAGGCGCAACTCGCCCATGCCGAACAGTGGTTCCTCCTCGGGGGCCGACGGCGACGGAATGCGTGGTGAAGCCATCGCGTGCGCGTAGAGGCGCGCGGTTACCTCACCGCTGCGCAAGACCGCGATCCGGAGCGGTCCGCCGTCAGGCGAGCCCTGTGTTTCTGGATGGGGGGGAATCATCGATGGTCAGTCGTGCAGGTCAACTGAGGCGCGGGGCGACGTACAGCAGCGCGAGCAGATAGAGAACGTTGAAGCCTATCACCCAGAGCAGGCCACGCTTGAAGCCGCGTGCCGGCGAGGGATCACTGGCTGCGCGCCACGGCAGGATCACCGACGAGAGCAGGATGGACACAAGCAGCAGCTTTCGCACCGCTGCCTCCGCCTACTCGGCGACGACAATGTCGCCGGGCTGGAGTCGGAAGGATGCGGCACGCCCGAGCTCCGTGAGACTCTCGAAAGTGAAGCGGATGCGCGCGGGCGCCGGCATGCGGCGGAGGACGTAGATCTGGTCCTTATGCGCGAATTCACTGAGCCCGCCGGCGCTTGCCAGCGCATCGGCCACGCCGCTTCCGGGCTCCAGCGCATACGTGCCCGCACGCGCCACCTGTCCCAGCACAGATACCTTGAGCGTCGCCACTTCCTCCACAACTACAGTCACTCGCGGAGCATTGACGAGCTTCCCCTCGCGCAGCGCGCCCTCGATGTCGCGAGCCAACTCCTTGGGCGACTTGCCCAGTGCGCGCATCTCGCCTAGCAGCGGCAGGGCAAGCCGCCCGTCGGCGCGTACGCGCGTACGGGTGGAGAGCCGCTCGTTGTCCCACACCTGCACCTGCATTTGGTCGCCGGCGCCAATGAAGTACTCGGTCAACGGCGAGACAGTCGCCGGTATCGGATATTCGTCGACCCATTGAAAGGCGCCGTGGGCGCTGCCGCAAGCGGCGGCGAGGACAGCGAAGAGAACGAGAAAAGGCGACGCGTACGTGATGCGCATTCGGGTGTCCTTGCGGTTACTCTTGCCTACGGCAGGCGAGCGGCGCGCGCGGCGCCGGATGCGATGGCAACGCCGACATACACTCGCATGCCGACGCCTTGCAGCGGGGCGAGGGGATTTTGAACCCTCCGGCGGAAGCTGACGGCGTTGCCGACCAGGAAACCAGAGGGGAAAACACGGACCAGCTCAGCGGTTGCGTCGCTGGTGATAATGAGACGACCATCGGGGGTCACGGGGTCACTATTCCACCCGTGCTGTGCGCTCGTGGTAAACGTGAGCCCCGAGAGGGACCGATACCGGTACGCCACCCCGAGGCGATCGGTGCGAAGGAGCGTGCCGAGCCCGAAGGCCTGGGTATGGGCGCGCACGTAGCGCACCGACGCGGTGCCGCGGCCCACTTTCGTCGAAAGATCGACGCCTCCCGTCCCGTCGAGCGACTGCCCTTCCGTGCCAGCGCTACGGGCAACACCGCCGGTCACCCGGGCGCGCAACTGGCCGATGCGCTGTTGCCATCCAATGATGACGTTCTGCGCATCCAGGTCGCGGCCCTGCGTTGTACCGTGCTCCGCCTCGGTCTCCAGGGTCACGGCGCTTGCCAATCCCGTCCGCCGGGCCACGGTGCTGCGCAGCACCAAGGCAGATCCGGGCAGGAGTAACGGCGCGTCGAAGCTCGCGTGTGAATAGGAGCCGTCCAGCGACGTAGTGGTCCGCTCGGAGACCCGGTACGCTAGCGAGGAGCGAACGGCGGCCAGGCGCGCCACGGTCCGGGGCAGGAGTGCGCCGTCGGGTGCGGTTCGCCCCAGCGCGTCGGCCATGGCAACGCCATCCACGCCCGCATCGATGACCCCATTGCCCACAGCGGCCCGAAGCTCGGAGGCAATCGCCCGGCGAGACGCCAAGTCCACACTCCCGGTGAGCCTCGGCGCCAGCTTTCGGTCGCCGTGCATCATGAGGTCGTACGTTACGCGGTCGAGGTCCGTCAAGGAAGCGTAATGAGTGGCGTCCACATGGCCTGCGATCGAAACCGCGCCGCGCCCGGTGCGCCACTGTTGCCGGGTGCCAACCGTGGTGCGCGTGAAGCGGTCGCCAGGATCCCCGGGTTGCTGAAATCGCACGGTACCCTCATGGCCCGCCTCCACCAGCACCGCAACAAGGCGCGAGCCGGGATCGGCGCCCGCCTGCGCCTCGAGGCGCGTTGCTGGAAGGAGCGCGGCGAGGCACAGCGCGAGGCCCATCGAGCGCATCAGTGCATTGCCAGTGGCGCACTGCCAGACTGCGCATGCAGCGCCGGCACCGCAAAGGGAAATTCGAGCGCGATTAACGGCAGGATGACCACCGGGCGCACTGGCACCGTGTAGGACGGCGACGCCGCGAGGCCTGCCGGCATGCTTCCGATCACGCGCGCCAGCGCGACGGGGCGCCTGCCCCCCAAGGTAAGGATGGTGAAGAGGAAAATCTTGACGTCGACCGCGAAGGAGAGGTTGTGGACGTAGAGCAGATCGTAGTGAATCCACTGGTGGAAGTCGCCGAGCGCGCGGTCGTGGCGGCAGACCTGCCATAGCCCCGTGATGCCTGGGCGCACCGAGAGGCGCCCGTGGCGCCAGGGGACGCAGATCTGGTTCTCGCGGACGGGCGAAGGCCGGGGCCCCACGAAGCTCATCTCGCCGCGCACGACGTTCCAGAGCTGCGGCAGCTCGTCCACGTTGAGGCGACGCAGCCAGCGACCCACCGTGGTGACGCGCGGGTCGTGGTCCATCTTGAACTGCGGGCCATCCATCTGCTGCTGCGCCCTGAGTGCGCGCTGCATGTCGTTCGCGTTCGTCAGCATGCTGCGGAACTTCCAGCACTTGAAGGGGCGCCCGTCCTTCCCCTCGCGACTGTCGCCATAGAAGATCGGTCCGCTCGACGTCACTCGCACCAGCAGCGCAAGCACGAGCATCGCAGGCGATAGCAGCGTGAGCACGATCGCGGCCAGTACCGGCTCGACGATTGCCCTGACCTGCAGGTATTCTACTTTCCAGGTGGTGATCTTTTGCGGAGCCGGTGGCCGTTGTCCCCCCGAGGGGGAAAAGCGGCGCTGGTGCCCGCGCGGCTCTCGGCGGTCGCGGCGAACGCGCGGCACCACCACGCGGTGCCGCACCGAGACGTGGTTGTCGATGACCGCGCCTGGCAGGACGAGACATTGCGCGACGACGGCATCGTGGCCAATCCGCGCCCCCCTTCCGATGATTGCAGGCCCGATGATCAGTGCGTTCGCCTCGATCACCGCGCCCTCGTGGACGAGAACGGGCTCCACCAGGCGCGCGGACTCATGGACCGTCCCGCCAGCGGGGAGACGCGATCCGTAGACCGTACCCTCGCGGCGGTGACGGCCCTTATCGTCGCGCAGGCGGGCCTCGCTCAGCGCGAGAGCACCCCGCTCATCATTGAGGTCGAAACAGTCTCCATGAAAAGGCACGTCCTGACTTGGCAGCCCGGTCATTCTGAGGGCTTGTCGCAGCAGGAGCAGCGAGTCGAGCGGTAGTTTATCGGCCATTTGAAAGCAGGAAACCGGCATCAACGACGCGATGACGCCGATGGGAAAGGGCCAGGTCACCGGCTCGAAGTAGCGTTGAATGCGCCGGATTCGTCCGCCCTCGCCCGTCTGCACAAATTCCTTGGTGCGCAGCGACGTGGCGTCAAAGGCGAGCAGATGGCGCGCCATACCTGCGCGATACCCCATGTTCGCCATCAGGACAGAAAGGTCCAGCCCCGCAGCGGGCAGACAAGCCGGGCTCACGAACAGCAGGAAGTCAGACGGGTCCAGCTTGCCGATCACTGCCCCGAACCCGTCCTTGTGCAGAACCGCCTCCAGCTTCGGCCAGTCACAGCGCAATTCCGCCACGTACTGGTCATCCGGAGTGAAGCTCGACAACACATAGGGGTCGTGCGACGTCACATCGGCGATCGCGCGCGCCAGTTCAGCGATTACGCCCGCGTGGGGCGCGGGGCAGAGCAGTTGGGACGAGGCGACCGACTCAATCCCGAAGTACGCCGGGCGCGCGTCGAGGAGGACAGGGACGACGGTCATGATATGAGCCCGCCGACCCTCCAACCCGAGTGCACTTCCGGCTTGTGCCACTGA
>JAYVNZ010000580.1:0-1732 GCA_043758185.1 Gemmatimonadaceae bacterium
GGCGGAGTCTCCTTCACCCTCCATGCGTTCCTGCGGTCCATTGGCCGACGGGTGGATGGGCGCACGTACGGCCAGTTGCGCGGCGCACTGGTCCGGCTCCAACGCACCACGCTGGAATCGGACGGGCTGTATGAAAGCATGGCTGGGCGAGGGCGGGATCCTGTTCGCTTTACGCTGCTCACCGCCGCGATGGTGGAACGTCACCGCTCCCTCGATCGAGAGCAACTGACGCTGTTTCAGCCCATTGCGGCATCCGAGCCGGGGGTGGCACGCGTCGTACTCTCACCGGTGATGCGCGAAAACCTCGCCGCGAATCATGTGGCGAACCTGTCCGTCAGTTGCTACTGGTCGCTCGCCTCCCCCGTGGCCAGACGGCTATACCGGTTGCTGGAGGTCGCGAGGGCGGACGAGCGCCTCACGTGGCGTGTGGCATTGGCAACGCTGGCAGAACGGCTTCCCCTCGTGCAGCGCTATCCGTCCCACCTGCAGCGCGTACTGCAGCCGGCGCACGACATGCTGATTGCGGCTGGCGTGCTGCGCAATGCGGTGTTTCGCCAGCAGCGGCGCGAGTGGTTCGTGGACTACATGCTCGGCTCACGACCTGTTTAGCTGACAATTGTGGAAGTACGCGCGGCATTGCGCCTGCAAGAACGGAACACTCGGGCCCTGCACGACGTATTGAGAAGACAGGATTTCCCCAACAGCCGGATTACATGCCACGTCGCACCGTACTCATCGCACTCGTCGCCCTTCCCGTGCTGGCGGGAGGGTTTCTCGCGCAGGACACGGGCGCCACGGACGGGGCTCGCGTGCTCGAGCAGGTCTTCGGCATCATCTCCCAGCGTTTCGTTGACACCGTGAGCTCGGCCGCACTCTACGAGAAGGCCGCCAAGGGACTCGTGAAGGAACTCAACGACCCGTACAGCGAGCTGTTCGCTCCCAAGGAACTCGCGAGCTTCTCGCAGCAGACCAATGGCAAGTATGCCGGCATCGGCATGCAGATCGAGGATCAGCAGGGCGCAATCACCATCAGCAAGGTGTTTCCGCATACCCCTGCTGAAGCCGGCGGCGTGCGCGAGGGTGACCGGATCCTGTTTGTCGACACGTTGTCCACACGCGGGTGGAAAACGCAGCAGGTCTCCGATTATCTCATCGGCAAGGAAGGCACGAAGGTGATCGTCAAGTTTGGCCGCCCCGGCGTGCCGGAGCCGATCACCACCACGTTCACGCGGCAGGTGATCCGGATACCAGCCGTGCCATACGCCATTGTACTCGACAATCGTATCGGCTACGTGCCGGTGCAGCGGTTCAACGAGACGTCGTCCGATGAAGTGAAGACCGCCGTGGCTGCGCTCCAGAAGGAAGGGGTGAAGGGAGTGATCCTCGACATGCGCGGCAACCCGGGGGGCATCCTGGAGCAGAGCATCCAGATGTCGAACCTGTTCCTGAAGAGCGGGCAGGAGATCGTGAGTGTACGGTCGCGGGCCGACACACAGAGCTATCACACACGTGGCGCCGCGTCGTTCCCGAACCTTCCCGTGACGGTGATGACCGACGAGTACACGGCGTCCGCCAGCGAGATTGTGGCTGGTGCGCTACAGGACCATGACCGCGCGCTCGTTGTTGGGCAGACCAGCTTCGGGAAGGGGCTCGTGCAGACGCTCTTTCCACTCGAGGGTGGCTATGCGCTCAAGATCACGACGGCCAAGTGGTATACGCCGAGTGGCCGGAG
>JAYVNZ010000581.1:0-1646 GCA_043758185.1 Gemmatimonadaceae bacterium
ATCAGCGGATCTGCCTTGCGCGTTCATCACGCACTCCAGGAGCGGCCGGTCGACAACCCCACACGCCTCGCCGAGCGCAGTGGACTTACGCTTCCCACGGTAAACTCGGCGCTTGCGAGTCTTGGTCAGGTCGGAATGATACGCGAGCTCACGGGGAGACGGCGCGGCCGAATCTACAGCTACGTGAAGTACCTCGAGATCCTGAGTGAGGGCACCGAGCCGATCGCGTGAGCCGCGCATTCCAATATGGCGTGCGCCCCATTAATGACGGGCTAGCGGCCTTGCATCACTATCCTGGCCCATGCCGAGTGGACAAACGACATGCGGGAGGGATAGCGTATCGCCATGGCTGCGACGATTCCGTATTACACGGTCGCCGACCTCGAGCATTTTCCGAGCGACGGAAACCGCTACGAGTTGCTCGACGGCGTCCTGCTCGTGACCCCGGCGCCAAACGCCGAGCATCAGCTCCTCGCCATGCGGCTGGGGCACATCCTCATGCGGGCAATCGATGCAGCTGGCCAGGCGTTCGTGTTCGGGCCCGGCGCCGTGTCGTACCCGCCGCGCACGCAACTCGAGCCGGACGTGCTCGTGGTGCCGGCGCGGGTGCCCGTGAGCAGAAAGTGGCAGGACTATTCGGAGCACTGGCTCGCGGTCGAGATCTACAGCCCCTCCTCGCGCATCTACGATCGCGACTTCAAGCGCGACGCCTATCACGCGCTACGCGTCCACGACGTGTGGCTCGTTGACGCTGACGATCGTAGCGTGGAGTTATCGCACCGCTCCGGCGAGCGTCGTGTCGTGAGGGACGCCATTCACTGGCATGTTCCCGTACTCGGTATCGACGTGCGCGTAGACCTGTTGGAGTTGTTCGCCGGGATCGAGTAGCCGAGCACGTGCACGCTGGTATCCGCCGAGCGCGATTCGATCGGGTGGTGAAGCGTCTAGAGCGACCACGCCGTGGGTGTGCGGTCCCATCGGTGCGCGCGCATCCGCTCGATGATTTCACTCGGGAGTGCCGGGGCATCGCTCGCAGCGATGTTGGAGTGCACGTGTGGCACGCTTCGCATGCCGGGAATGACGGTGCTCACGCCGTCATTGGCGAGAATGAACCGCAGGGCCAGCTCAGGCATCGTCATGCCCGCCGGTACGTCGTGGCGCAGTGCGTCCACACGATCCAGCGTCGGGCCCAGGTTCTCCTGGCCAAAGTAGATGTGTCGAAAGTCGATGTCGGGAAAGCGCGTGTCCCTGGTCATCGTGCCGGTGAGCGACCCTTCGTCGAACGGCACCCGCGCGATCACGGCGACGCCGAGTTCCCTGCAGAGTGGAAAGAGTTCGTCTTCGGGCGCCTGGTCGAAGATGTTGTAGATGACCTGCACGGCATCGACGTGTCCCGTGCGCAGCGTGTCGAGCACGTTCGACGGCTCCCACCGATTGACACTCACGCCGATGCCACCAATGAGTCCCTGGTCGCGCAGCGATGACATTGCGCGCCACCAGCGGTCATCATGCGCCCATGCGTCTTCCCACACGTGAAATTGCAGCATATCGAGCATCGGGATGCCGAGGTTCTTCATGGTGCGCTCGGCAAATTCCCTGATGTGGTCTGGTGGGAATACCTCATTCAACGTCATGCCGCGCCGCGA
>JAYVNZ010000582.1:0-3847 GCA_043758185.1 Gemmatimonadaceae bacterium
TCCTCACCTTCTTCCTCCGGCACCACGCGAGCCACTGCCATCACCAGGTCCTTCTCGTCGAGATTCACGAGCTTGACCCCCTGCGTGTTGCGGCCGGCCACGCGGATGCCCTTCACCGGCATGCGGATGAGGATGCCCTGCTTGGTCATGAGCATCAACTCGTCTTCCGGCAGCACTTCCATGATCGATACGGCGTCGCCGGTCTTGTCGGTGCGGTGGATGGTGATGATGCCCTTGCCACCGCGCTTCTGCACGCGGTAGTCGTCGATGGGCGAACACTTGCCGATGCCCTTCTCGGCAACAACGAGGAGCGTGGCCTCGCGCTTGATGACCACCATGCCGATGACCACGTCGCGCGGTCCCAGCTCGATGCCCTTCACGCCCGTGGTGTCGCGGCCCATCTCGCGCACGTCCTGCTCGTGGAACCGGATGGACAGGCCGTGTCGCGTGGCGAGCACGATGTCGTTCGTGCCGCTCGTGATCTGCACGTCCATCAACTCGTCGCCGTCCTCGATCTTGATGGCCTTGATGCCATTGGACCGCGGGTTGGAATACGCCGAGAGCGCCGTCTTCTTCACCGTGCCCTTCTTGGTGGAGAAGAGGAGGAACTGGTCCGCGCTGAACTCGCTCACCGGCACGATGGACTGCACTTTGGTGTCCGGCGTGACGTTGATGAGGTTCACCACCGGCTTGCCCTTGGCGGCACGACCGGCCTGCGGAATCTCGTGCACCTTGAGCCAGAAGCAGCGCCCGTCGTCGATGAAGACGAGCAGGTACTTGTGCGTGCTGGCGATGAACAGGTGCTCGATGAAGTCCTCGTCCTTCACCGTCTGCCCGCTGAGGCCGCGGCCCCCCCGGCGCTGCTTCTTGTAGGTGGACACCGAGGTGCGCTTGATGTAGCCGGTGTGCGAGATGGTGACGACCATCTCCTCGTCGGCGATCAGGTCCTCGATGGTGAACTCGCCCTCGTCGCTCGTGATCTCGCTGCGCCGCTCGTCGCCATACTTGGCGGCGATGGCCAGCAACTCGGTCTTGAGCAGCAACATGCGCTTGTCCTTCGACGCGAGCAGCGCGCGCATCTCCGCGATGAACGCCTGCACTTCCTTGAGTTCTTCCTCCAGCTTCTCGATCTCCAGGCCGGTGAGCTTGGCGAGCCGCATGTTGAGGATCGCTTCCGTCTGCCTGTCGCTCAGCTTGAACCGCGCCTGGAGCTGCGCGTTCGCCTGCGGTGTATCAACCGCACCGCGAATGATCTTGATCACTTCGTCGATGTTGTCGACGGCGATCTTGAGCCCTTCCAGGATGTGCTCGCGCTCGAGCGCCTTGTCCAGCTCGAACTGCGCACGACGCACGATGACTTCGTGGCGGTGCGTGACGTAATGCTCCAGCACGTCCTTGAGCGGCATGATCTTGGGCACCAGCCGCCGCGTGATGGGATCCGGCACGAGGGCGAGCATGATGACGCCGAACGTGGTCTGGAGCTGCGTGTGCTTGTAGAGCTGGTTGAGCACCACGCGCGGGATGGCGTCGCGCTTCAGCTCGATCACCATGCGGAGGCCGTCGCGATCGCTCTCGTTGCGCAGGTCCGAGATGCCCTCGAGCTTCTTGTCGCGCACCAGGTCTGCAATGTTCTCCAGCAGCTTGGCGCTGTTCACCTGGTACGGAATCTCGGTGACGACGATCTGCGACTTGTTCGAGCTCTCCTTTTCCTCGATGACCGCGCGCGCGCGGATGACGATGCGGCCACGCCCCGTTTCCTGGTAATCCTTGATGCCCTCGCGGCCATAGATGTAACCAGCCGTGGGAAAGTCGGGACCCTTTATGAACTTGCGCACCTCCGACTTGTCCATGTCGGGGTTGTCGATCAGGTGGATGAGGCAGGCAATGGTCTCGCGCAGGTTGTGCGGCGGGATATTGGTGGCCATGCCGACCGCGATGCCCGACGACCCATTCACGACGAGGTTGGGAATGCCCGCCGGCATGACGCTCGGCTCCGTGAGGCGGTCGTCGAAGTTGGGAATGAAGTCGACGGTATTCTTGTCGATGTCCGAGAGCAGCTCCATCGCGATGGGCTCGAGCTTGGCCTCGGTATAGCGGTACGCCGCCGCCGGGTCACCCTCGATGGACCCGAAGTTCCCCTGCCCGTCGATGAGCGGATAGCGCAGCGAGAACTCCTGCACCATGCGCACGAGCGCGTCGTACACGCTCTGGTCACCATGCGGGTGATACTTGCCGAGCACGTCGCCAACCACCGTCGCGCACTTCTTGTACGGCCGGCCAGGGACGAGGCCGAGTTGATCCATCGCGTAGAGCACGCGCCGGTGCACCGGCTTGAGCCCGTCGCGCACATCGGGCAGCGCACGCGAGACGATCACGCTCATCGAATAGTTGATGAACGACTCGCGAATCTCGTCGTCGATGAGGCGGGGAAGGATGCGCTCGCGGTTGTTCGGTGCGGTCATCTGGAACGGCGGAGGGGATGTTCGAAAGAGGGGCGATACAGACTGTGGAACCTAACGCTTTTGCCGGGGAAAAACAAGCAAATGTGATATTCGCAAAGCCTTGTTTCACAAGGGCTTACGGGGTCTCATCCACGGCTGCTTCGGCGGGCGAAAACGGAACGTTCGTGAACGAGCCGTCAGGCCCCTGTGTGCGCTCGCACCACGCTCACATCACTGCCCGAGGCCGATACTGAACCGGAATGGGGTGGTGGGATAGTGGGAGACCTGCCAGGCGAATCGCGCCGAGAAGTTGAACGGTGCAAGGAAGGGCGTGAGGTTCCCAATGGAGAAGCCGGTCTCGCGATAGGGAGCACCCACAACGATGCCGCCAGTGCCGGGCTGCACGTCTGCCCAGAACATGCTGCCGCGCACGGTGAGTGTGAACGGGATGTCCTCTACGAGTGGCAGGTGGCTGCGCGTGAACAGGGTGCGGTCAAAGTCATGCTGCACCGACAGCACCGCGGCGCGTGGCGCGGTGAAGCTCGAGTCCAGCAGCGTGCTGAAGGGCGACGCCTGCAGCTCGAGCACCTGCGCCCCGCCGTCCACACCGAAGTAGCGCTGTGCCGGCACGCTCGAGGTGCCGTACCCGCCTGTGGCCGCAAAGCTCGTAACGCCGAATCCGAACAGTGGCTGGCGCCGGTCGAGCCGGACGCTGTATCGCCGATAGTTGAAATCGCTGCCGATCGCGCCACCGGGCGACAGCTCGGCATCCACGGTTAGTCTGGTAAACTGCAGCGCGCCGAACCGGATGTCCCGCCCAGCCTGGTGGCCGAGCGGACGCGAGTCGTACGTGACGCCACTGCCGAAGGCCTTGAGGCGACCGTCGTCGATCGCCGGGTTGGGCCGCAGGATACGTCCGCCATCGCGGCGTAACGCCGGCCGCGAGATCGCCAGCGGCAGCGATGTCTGGCGGGCATCCACGTAGCGCGCGTCGAGCCGCACGAAGTCGATGAGCTTTGTGGTCAGGCTCGCGGTGAGCCCGCGATCCCGATAGTAGTCGAGCGGGTCGATGGTGCTGAACAGTGCCCGCAGCGTTGCGTTGTAGCCCGCCGAGGTGAGTGTCGTGCGGTTCACGGTCTCATCGTGGTACACGAGCCCCACCGCCGTGCGGCGTTCCTCGGACAATCGCACGACGTCGCCCACGCGGTATTGCCATGTGTCGCTCGACTGCGCGTGGCCCAGCTTCAGTGTGGGCTGGGTGCCTGGCATCGATGGCGGATCCAACCAGGTCCACCCAGCTCCCGCATACGCACCGTCCACCCGGTTGTAGTGGAAGAAATCGGGATTGAGGGCGAGCGCGATCGCGCCGAACACACCGGCGCCGAGCTTCTGCGGCAGGGATCGCG
>JAYVNZ010000583.1:0-5069 GCA_043758185.1 Gemmatimonadaceae bacterium
GCCAGCACGAGCACGAGCGCACTGGTGATGACCACGAGCGCGAGTCCACCCCGCAGGGACGTCAGGTTGGCCACGGCGCCAATCAGTGGGGGGCCCGCGAGCAGTCCGGAGTATCCGCACATCGACACCATCGCGATGGACGCGCCGGGAACAAGGCCGGGTGTTCGCGCCGCCGCGCCGAGCACGATGGGGAAGATGATGGAGAGCCCCGCTCCGACGGCGCCAAACCCCAGCACCACCGGGAGCGGATGTGAAAACGCGAGGGCGGTGGCCGCACCAACCACCGCGAGCGCACCTCCGAGCTGCGTCAGGCGCACCGCGCCGAGCCTCATGGTGAGAGTGTCACCCACGGCCCTTCCCAGTGTCATCATCAGCGAGAATGCAGCGAATCCCGCGGCCGCCATGCCCGGCCCCGTGCCGATGACGTTGCGCAGATAGACAGCGCTCCAGTTCATCATCGTCCCTTCACCGAACAGAACGCAGAACGCAAGAATGCCCAGCGGGAGCAGTACGCGCAGCTTCTGTGCGGATTTCGGGCGATTGGGCACCGCGTCGGTGTGTGCTGGCAGCATGCCAGGGAAAACGACACCCGTCACGGCCGCGATCGCGAGTCCAACGGCTGCCAGGTGAGATGCAGGAAGAATTCCGGCGGCGGCCACGCGGCCACCCATCACGGCGCCCACCAGTCCGCCACAGCTGTACAGCGCGTGCACGCGACCCATGATGGGCACGGCATAGCGTTGCTGCACTGCCGCGGCCTGTGCATTCATCGCGACGTCGAGCACGCCGTTCGCCAGTCCAAGTGCCAGGAGCGCGGCAAGGAGGATGGCAAACGTCGGCGCGCGCGCGGGCAGCGCGAGGGTGAACGCAAAGCAGAGGGATGCAATGCCCGTCACGGGCCGGCTGCCATGCTTCGCCACCAGGTGGCCCGCAACGGGCATGGCCAGGATGGCACCCGCCGAAACACCAAGCAGTGCCAACCCAAGCCTGCCGTCGCTCAGCCCGAGCGCGGACTGGACGGCGGGAATGCGGACCGCCCAGTTGGCAGTGCCCGCGCCGGTGAGGAAGAACATCGCGGACACCGCCCATCGCGCAAGGCGCGTGTCATGCGGCACGGCCTACGCCACCACGACGAGCGGTGGCGCCTCGCGATCGGAGTTGGTGCGAATGGTCACCCAGTCGGTGCGCACCCGGTCCCATTCCTGGATCACGAGCGAATGCCTGTCGAAGAACTGACGGATCTGCGTGGGCTCGAGCTTCACGACCTCTTCCAGGATGGGAACCATCACGCTGAGGGCGTCCTCACTGATGACGGTGCGTCGCGCCACCTCGGTGATATGCCGCGCCTGTGACACAGCAATGGTGAGCCCTTCGCCGCGGTTGACGTGCAGCATCACGTGCAGGTCCGAACTCCCGTCACCCACGTACACCACGCGTTCACGGGGCACGCCAAGTTCCGTGCGCAGTTGCTCCAGGGCGCTGACCTTTCCGTAGCCCGCAGCCACGCTGTTCACCGACGCGATTTCGCCACTGTGCAGATCGTAGCCAAGGCGCGTGCCGATGATGTGGCTGGGTGGAACGATGCCCTCCAGCGCGGCGAGCACGATTTCTTCCGGGGCGGCGGACACCACGTAGAAGTCGAACCGATAGCCATCGATGCCGCTGCGCAACATTTCGGGCAGCCGATCGATGTTGCTCTTCAGGCGGATGTTCCGGCCGGCCTCGGCCAGGTCTTCCCGGCGCACGCGCCGATACTCCGGATCGTGGCGCAGCAGGTACGTCAGCTCGGCGCCCGCCTGCACGAGATTCAGGCGCGACAGGCCCGCCACCTTCTCATCGAAGCCGGCAATGCCGAGCATTTCGCTCAACAACCTGCCGGAATCATTGAAGCTGAGTGTCTGGTCGAAATCGCTGACGAACAGGAATTGTCTGGTCATTATGCCACCTCACGGCTCCCCTGATGGTAGGCGGGGAAGCCAGTGGTGTCCAAGACAAAAAGGGTCACGAGCCATACCGCCAGGGTATCGGCCGCTGGCCTCCCGATGTCACCGGCGCTTTCGTGCGGGCCTGGTTGGCGCCAGCGGCGGCGGGGCCGCCGCATCCTGGTCGGTGGGCACGGCTCCGTCCTGCGTGACGACATACGCGCCAATCATGTTCGCGTGCTCCAGCGCGGCGCTGGGCGCGGTGGCGTTGAGCAAGCCAACCAGGAGGACGGCGAGAAACGCATCTCCCGCACCCACCGTGTCGCGAACCTCCACGTCGAAGCCGTCGTGTTCGATCCACGACCCCTCGTGCAGCAGCGCAGCCCCATGCTGCCCCCGCGTCACGCAGACCGTTCGGCAGCCGAATTGCTCGGCGACCGCGGTGGCACCATCGCGGACACCCGGCGGCAAGCCGAACCACGACGCAAGCTGATGGAGCTCGTCGTCGCTCATCTTCACCATGTCGGCACGCTGCAGCGAGCGGCGCACGACCTCGCGATCGTCGAACGGGGGCCGAAGGTTGACGTCGAACACCATGAGCGCGTCGCTTTCCCACAACTGCTCGATCGTCGCACGCGTCACCGCCTGCCGTTGCGCGAGGCTGCCAAACACGATGGCGCGCGCCGCGCGTGCGCGCATCAGCAGCGCCTCCGAGCTGGCGATGGCGTCCCAGGCCGCGGGCGCCACGATATCGAAGGCGGGCACTCCGCTCTCGTCGAGCGTGACGTCCACGAATCCGGTCGGCAGGTGCGCGTCCACCTGGATGAGGTCGACCGTGACGCCGTAACGCGTGGCCCGCGCCACGATTTCCGTGCCGAGGCGATCGTTTCCGATCCGGCTCACCATGGCAGCCGGCATCCCCGCGGCGCGCAGGTGGCACGCCACATTGAAGGGCGCACCACCCAGGAACAGCCCCGACGGAAGCGAGTCCCACAACACCTCGCCGACGCAGAGAATCTCCGACCGCTCGTGCTTCACCATCGCGTGAGTCCGCCCATCAGCGCGCGAAACTCGGGCGGCGCATCAGGATTCGGACTTCAATGCGCGCGGGCGTGCGAGCAGCAGCATGAAGATGCCGAACACCAGCATCACGAGCCCCCACCACATGTTGATCTGCCCGCCCTTCGTGAACGCCGCGCCCGCGGCGGGTTCGAGAAAACCGTACACGGTCAGCAGCACGCCCAGCACGGTGAACAGCATGCCGATCGGGACACGCACATCGAGGTCGCCAGTTGCGCTCATCGGTCAGCGGAAAATAAGGTTGAGCATCAGGAGCAGGACGAGAGTCACCACCCCGAGAAAGGCCGGCTTTTCCCAGAAGGCCCGCACCTGGCTCACGGGCCGCGGCGTGAGCGCGTACACCAGCCCCACCAGCTCCTCGTCGGCGCGTGGACGGGTCAGGAGGCTCACCACGATCGTGACCACGAAGCATGTCGTCCACGCGAAGATCGCGGTCCAGAACGTCTGACCCATTTCGCTCGGAAACGTCTCGACGAGCCCGAAGTACCCGCCCTTGACCCCCGCCACAGCACCGAGCGGCAGGGTGAGGCCGTGGTGCACCGCGGCGGCAATCGTGCCAGACAGCAGCCCGAAAAACGCACCGTGTCCCGTGGTCCGCCGCCAGAACATCCCCAGGAAGAAGGTGGCAAAGAGCGGCGCGTTCACGAACGCGAAGACGAGCTGCAGCAATTCCATGATGTTGTTGAACGACGCCGCGACGTAGGCCGCCGCGATGGCCAGCACGATGCCCACCACTGTCGCCATACGGCCCACCCAGAGGTAGTGCTCGTCGTCAGCGTCCTTCCGGATGTACGTCTGGTAGAGATCGTACGTCCACACCGTGTTGAATGCCGTGATGTTTCCAGCCATGCCGGACATGAACGACGCGAGCAGCGCCGCGAGGCCGAGCCCCAGCATGCCGTTGGGGAACAGGTTCATGAGCATCGACGGAGTCGCCAGGTCGTAATCGAGCACCACGCGACCAGCCGCGTCCATCAATGGGGCACCGTTGGCCGCCAGCTTGGCCGGGATGATCCCCTTCCCGCCTATCACCAGCGCAATCATGCCTGGCAGGATGACCAGGAACGGAAAAACCATCTTCGGCAGGGCGGCGATGAGCGGTGTCCGCCGTGCGGAGTCCATCGAGTCGGCGGCCATGGCTCGCTGCACCACGAGAAAGTCCGTGCACCAGTAACCAAACGAGAGGACGAAGCCAAGTCCCATCACCAGGCCGAACCACTCCACGCCGATGAGGTTGTGCGCGGGTGCATCCATGCCTTGCCACGCGTGGGTGTACGCACCGGCCGGATGCCCCTGTGAGACCGCCAGCGACGACAGCCGCGCCATCAGCCCGCTCCAGCCGCCGACTTCATTGAGCCCCACAATCACCAGCGGCGCAAAGCCGAACACGATGAGGAAGAACTGCAGCACTTCATTGTAGATCGCGCTGGTAAGGCCACCGAGCAGGATGTACGAGAGTACGATCACGGCGGACACGATCACGCTGACGTTGAAGCTCCAGCCAAGCAACAGGTGCATGAGCGCGCCCATGGCGTACATCGACACGCCCGACGAGAACACCGTCATGATGGCGAACGACACCGCATTGAACGCGCGGGTCTTCTCATCGAAGCGCAGGCGGAGGTATTCAGGCACCGACCGCGCGCGCGAACCATAGTAGAAGGGCATCATGAACAGCCCCACGAACAGCATCGCGGGGACGGCGCCGATCCAGTAGAAGTGGCTCGTGGAGATGCCATACTTCGCACCGGAGGCCCCCATGCCGATCACCTCCTGCGCGCCGAGGTTCGCCGAGAGAAACGCGAGTCCGGTGATCCAGGCGGGCAGCGACCGACCGGACAGGAAGAAATCGGTGCTCGTACGCATCGCGCGGCGCAGCTGCCAGCCTATGCCGAGCACGAAGACGAAATACACTCCGATGATCGTGTAGTCGATCCAGCGGAGACCAATGGGTGTGAGACCGGACGCCATCTACGCGTGCCTCAAGAAGGGGGAGCGGCGGTACGTCGGGACTAGGCTATCAGCCGGACGGCGATGGGTCAATCCGCAGCGGCCAGACTGGGCGAG
>JAYVNZ010000584.1:0-3238 GCA_043758185.1 Gemmatimonadaceae bacterium
GCGCCCGTCCTGCGGCACACGGCCGGAACGGTCATGAGCAGGATCTTCAAGTCGAGCCACAGCGACCACCGGTCGATGTACTCTCGATCCATCCGGATCACTTCCTCGAAGTCCATGACTGCGCTGCGCCCGTAGACCTGCCACAAGCCCGTGATGCCTGGCTTGACGCCGAGCCGCAGGAAGTGGTGATCCTCGTAGTCCACGAAGTCGTCCTCGAAGAACGGGCGCGGCCCCACGAGCGACATGTCGCCGCGGATCACGTTGAGGAACTGCGGCAGCTCGTCGAGGCTCCACTTGCGCAGGAAGCGTCCCACGCGCGAGATGCGTGGGTCGTTGGGAATCTTGAACAGGCGCCGATCACCCGACGCGTTCAAGTGCGCCAGCAGCTCCTTTTCATCGTCGGCACCCGCGCGCATCGTGCGGAACTTGATCATCTGGAAGCGGCGCCCGCCAAGCCCGACGCGCTCCTGGAGGAAGAAAATGGCTCCAGGAGAATCCAGCCGGATTGCCAGCGCGATCAGGAGCGCGAGCGGCAGGAGGAGCACCAGCGCAACCACGGAGCCCAGCACGTCCGTGCAGCGCTTGGCCAGGCGCTGGGACACCTCCAGCTTCGGCGCTTCCGCCCGCACGAACGCATAAGGGCCGCGCCAGACGAAACTCGATCGCACGCCCTCGACATCGGGCGACGGTGCGGAGATGAGGAATTCGCATCCCGCGCGAAGGCTGATTTCCACAATGCGCGCGAGTTCCGGCATCCGCACCGGCCCAATGACGATTACCGTCTCGGCGCGCGTGCGGTGAATGAGCCGAGCGAGTTCCTTGGCGCGTGCCTCGAACTGGCGCCAGTCGAGCAGCATGCTTGCCGCCACCCGATAGCCTGATGCGCTGGGCAGCGACGCGGACGTGGACAGGTCGGCGGTGAGGACGATGGCGGGCGCAAGGCGGTGATCGTCGGGCACGAGCGACGCGACGAGCTCTACAGACGCCGCCCGCACCATGAGGATGCCGGAGGCTGCCGCAATCGCGAGCGCGATGGCCATGGGTACGGAGCCGATGCTCTTGCCGATCCACAGGTACGGCCAGTACACGACTATCGCACCGAGTGCCGAACCGGTGAGGAGGCGGAAATGCAGTTGCGCGGGACTCGACCGCTGATAATTGCCGGTGATGGCCAGGCACACCATCATGGCGGCACAGACTTGCGAGACCCCGATGGCGGCCATGCGGGCGGGCGCGAGTGAACCCGCGAGCTGCTCCGCCAGGAGGCGCAGGACAAAGGTGGCCACCACGATCGCGCACGCGTCTCCAGCCGCGACGGAGAGCAACCGTGCCACTCCCCTGACGAATTGCCGGCGGGCATTCCCGTAGCGCGAGTGGTGCAGCGCGACTTCCGGGTGCACGAGGACGGAAATGCCCCGCGGCGTCACGGCCGCCTTTGTGTCGCCGTCCAGCGTCAGCCTCGTGGATGGATCCAGTTTTCTCATCAGCTCGTCTGTATCCGGATTCGTCGAGGAGGACCGTCGCGCACAAACGCGTCACATGGCGTTCGAATGCCTGTTTAAAAATGCGTTCCCGCGAGCGATGGCGCCAGCACGCACGTCACTAAGATCAGGCTGTATTCCGCAACGCGAGTGCCATCATGGCAATCCGGGCGAATTCCGTGCGGAATTGGTGGGCGGAAAAGCGGTCCGCGTTCTGTCGGATCGCCGCGTCGCTCCATGGCATGACTGTCGCCCGGTGCATCGCGTCAGCAACCGCCTCCGCAACGGAGTCGTCAAAAAAAACGGCCGAGGTCCCTTCCCGCAGGGACTCGGTGGTACCTCCGCGACGGTAGGCGATGACCGGCAGGCCATGTGCGTTGGCTTCCACCGGGGCAATGCCAAAGTCTTCCTCCCCGCAGAAGAGCATGGCGCGACTCTGCTCCATGAGGTTGCCAGCCTGCAGTTCACTGACTTCGCCCACGAACGTCACGGAGGGACCAGCCATGGTTTGCAGCCGCGCGCGTTCCGGACCGTCTCCCGCGATGATGAGGCGGGCACCGGTCAGATTCGCCGCGGCGATCGCCAGGTCGACGCGTTTGTAAGGGACCAGGCGGCTGAGCACCAAGAAGGCGTCCGTGCGGTGGCTGCGCTGGCCCGAGGTGGGCTTGGCCGCTACGGGAGGATAGACGACCGCACTCTCCCTCCCATAGGCGCTCCGGATACGATCGGCAACGCATGAGGAGTTCGCAATGAACTGGTCGACGCCGTGCGCACTCGCGCGATCGACCCGCCGGAGGAACGGCCCGGCGAGCGAGAGGGCCCGTCCCGCGCGTTCCGAGCTGAGCCGATACTGGTCCTGCATGCCCCAGAGATACCGCGGGGGTGAATGGCAATAGCAGACGTGCGGCACACCCGCCGGGGCACGCACCGACTTGGCAAATGCGCTCGAGCTGCTGATGACAAGGTCGTAGCCGCGGGTATCGACCGACGCGAATGCCGCCGGGTACAGCGGAAGGAACCAGCGGTGGTGCGACCGCGCGAACGGGAGGCGTGCCAGCCAGCTTTCCCGCGCACGGCGCGTGACGCTGTTGAGATCCGCGTTCGTGCGCCCGAGCACGCCGACGACGAGATCGGCTTGCGGGAAGACCTGGAGGATCTGCTCGATGGTCCGCTCGGCACCACCCCATGCGACGATCCAGTCGTGGGTGAGCAGCACGCGCAGGTGCGCGAGGGGCACCGTGCCATCAGCACCGCTGTCAGTCACTGCGAACGTTCACCGTGAGGAAGCACCCTGGAGGCTGGCCTGCCGTCCTCGAGACGCGGGGAGGAACAGTCGCGGGCAGCGACGGTTGGTACACGTGGGCGTCGTGCATGCAAACTTTCTTTGCGGCACCCTTGGCGCGAATTACGTTTCTGGGCGACATGCAGCGGTATGGGGATCCTTTCGCGCATGATCAATGTACACGGTCTCTTTCCTGGTCGCGCGAATGAATCTCATCCGGAAGGACGCCGGCCGCTGTCTTGTCGCGCTCTGCGCAATCGCCGCCTTGGCGTCCACGCTGGGCTGTGAGCGCTTCGTGACGACGCCCTCACTGTACGGTACGGTGGAGGTGCACGCGCAGCAGCGCGACGGCGCGCCAGCCGAGGGAGTGACCCTTCTGCTCTACACAGGCACGCGGGTTATGAACTATGGTGAGACGGACGGTTCTGGCTCCCTGACTTTTCATGATGTGCCCCAGGGAGTGTACGGCATTCGC
>JAYVNZ010000585.1:0-2243 GCA_043758185.1 Gemmatimonadaceae bacterium
CAATCGAACAGGATTCCGAACACCACGGGAAAAACCACGCGCGCCGCTCCACCAACCGTCTGCTGCACTCCCATGTACAACCCGCGCTCTCGGCTCGAGATCACGTGTGACAACATCGCCGTTACACACGGAAACGTGAACGCTGTGCCGAGCGGCAGGAGCGCGACCGCGAGCGCGAGCGGGAGATAGGGCAGCATCGCCACCGCACCCGCCGGAAGCACGCCGCCCAGCATCGCAGCGACTCCCGCCGGATCGGCGATCGGTTTTGTGAACGCCATCGCCGCGAGGCCGGCCGCCATCAGCGTCAAGCCAAAGCGCGAGAGCCGCACCTCGCCGTACCGGTCCACCATCCTGCCGAGAATGAGCGCGCGGGTGAGCACGCTGATCACGCCGGTGTACGCGAAGAAGTAACCGATCGTCTTCTCCGTGACACCGAAGCGGACGGACAGGTAGAGCGCGAGCATCGACGTCACGCCCTGAAATGCACCCAGCGCGATCGCATAGATCCAGATCAGCCGCGACGCCGGTTCGGCGGAGTGGGTGACGACGTGCAGCACGGCGTCGCGCGAGCGAGACCGCTTGGTGGTGTCCGCCTTCGACTCCGCCGCCTCGTGCATGTCGCGCGACTCGTCGAGGTATTTCCAGGCGAAGGCAATGTTGGCGACGCACAGGGCGGCGGCGAACAGGCCCGGTCCTCGCGGACCCCACGCATGCGTGAGCGAGCCGAGCACGGGACCGATCGCGACACCCGCGTTCGTTGCCGCCGAGAGCCAGCCCAGCGCCTTCGTGCGTTCGTTCGGCAGTGTCGCGTCGGCCACGTAGGCCTGGATGACGCTCACCGTGCCGCCGCCCGCGCCCTGCACGATTCGGCAGAGAAAGAGGAAGAACAGCGGATGTGGTAGTTCCAATGCGTAGGCGAAAACGACGTACGCAATCGCCGACGCACTCAGGCCAACGATGAGCGCCGGACGTCTGCCGTACGTGTCCGACAGGCGTCCCCACATGGGCGCCGTGAGCAGTTGCGCCACAGCGAACGAGCTGACGAGCAACCCGACCACGAGCCCGCCCTGACCGAGCGACTTGGCGTAGAAGGGAAGCAGCGGCAACACCATCAACAGCCCCACCATGTCGATGAAGGCCGTGATCATGAGAATCCACAGCTTGCTGTGGCTGGACCTCATCGTGCCACGGGTGGGGAGCCGAACGTCATTCCGTAGTGGCTTTGCCGAGTGCGGCGGGAGGAACCGCGCGGCCCACGACGCCCGCAAGCGCAACGATCGTGAGGACGTACGGAATCATCTCCACGAACTGGGAAGCGATTGCTTGCGTGCCCTGCAACTGGATCTGAAGCGTTTCCGCCGCCGCAAAGAGCAGGCAGGCCAGGCCAGCGCGCAGTGGATCCCACCGCCCGAAGATGATCGCCGCGAGGGCGATGAACCCACGACCCGCCGTCATGCCGTCCGTGAACTGGTGCTGATCGAGCGCGAGGTAGGCACCGCCGAGTCCCGCGATCATGCCGCTCAGCGCCACGGCGATGTACCGAACACGCCCCACGGGCACGCCCACCGAGGCCGCCGCTGCAGGATGCTCGCCGACCGCGCGAACGCGCAATCCGAATGGCGTGCGGTACAGCACCCACGACACGATGGGAATGATGACCACGCCGATCCACACCAGCGGATTACCAGCGAGCGCGATGAACCCCGTACCACTATCCTGCACAGCAAAACCGGGCACGCGCGGCGAGTTGGACGAGCTATCGAAAATCAACCGCAGGAAAAACCTCGTCAGCCCAATGGCGAGCAAGTTGATCGCGATGCCGACGACGACTTGATCCGCCTTGAAGCGAATGGCGCTCGTCGCATATAGCATCGCGAGTAGCCCTCCACCGAGAATCGCGGCAATCACGCCGACCCACGGCGCGCCTGCGGCATAGCTCCCGACGGCCGCACAAAATGCGCCCGTGAGCATGTAGCCCTCGAGCGTCAGACCAATCAGTCCCGCCCGCTCACTGAGAACGCCTCCTCCCACCGCGAGCAGATACGGAATGGCGATGCGCAGCGTCTGCGAGAGAAAGTCGAGCGCGTTCATGCGTCGGTTCTCCGGCGCACGCCGCGAAGGAGCCGGTGCACCTCTGGAACGGACGTCGCCACCGCGAGAATGACGACAGCCTGGAGCACATCGACCATCTGCTTGGGAACGATCGCGTTCACGGCGAGTCCGCCCTGCGAAAGTGTGGCAAA
>JAYVNZ010000586.1:0-20221 GCA_043758185.1 Gemmatimonadaceae bacterium
ACGATGAGCGATTCGAGCAGGCCTTCCGTCGCGCGCGCCGCGCCGTGGAGCTCGGCGCCGTGAGCCGGCTGTCAGGCCAGCTCATCGCCGCACTTCAGGGCGTGCAGGCCGGAGCTGTTGCACCCGGCAGAGATTTACCTGTCGCAGGCGGCAGTGGCGACCGGAGCGTGGAACCCACCGTGCCGGCGAAAACCTCCTGGCTCGAGCGGTTCGCCGTGGAGACGCGCGGGCAGGTGCGCGTCGTTCCCGTTTCGAAGGTGCTGTACATCACGGCAAGCGGCCCCTACGCGGAGATTCACACTGCGGAACGTACCCACCTGATCCGCGAGCAGATGCAGGTGCTCGAGGAACGCCTCGACCCGGACAAGTTCTTCCGCGTCCACCGCTCGGCCATCGTGCGCTTTGATCTCATCGAGGGGCTGACGCGCAATGCGAGCGGTGATTATACGGTGCAGCTCAAGGGCGGGCTCGCGCTGAAGGTGAGCCGGAGCCGGTCTGACGCCCTCGAGCAGCGGATGGGGCTGGCGAAATAGAATCAGGCCGTCCGGCATGCGCCCAGTGGTTTCGGCCTGGGTGAGCCGCCGCGCGCAAAAGTTCAGGTGCTGGTGCCAGACAGCAACGCCGAGCGGAATGCGCGCGTTCAGTTGCTCCGGCGTGGAGGAGGCGGGTGCCGTGAACATCGCACGGATGAGCACCATCTTGCCGCGTTCATTCTTTCTGTGGAGAAGCGCAGCGGGATTCGTGGCGTCAATCATTCCACCTGCGCGGAGTGTTAGCGCGCCGTGCAACGCTCGCTGGGGAAGGGTCGCGTCCCGCCGGCGATTTTGTTCCTCATATAAACTATTGCGTTACTCTTGCAGCGAGAAAGATGACGTTGCCACGAGAGCGCGTGGTTGCGCCACGATCCCGTCCCTCGGCGCCAGACGTCGAATTCCCTCGACGTCCGCTGTGACGGGACGGCCCACTGGCGGGTCCGATGGTGCACTTGGCAGTTCCTCGCGCCCGGAATTGCGCTGGAAGACCGCAAATATTGCACAAACGATTGCGCAACTCACTGGACGCTCGTTCTCTTGTGCGTGCCACGAAATCTAGGTATGACACTGCACGCAGAATCGCGTTCCGATTGCGCACTTTGACGTTTTTTTGTACAATCGTCGCGGGATTTTGCGACAAACTTTAGCGCTGGGCGACGACGCCTGATCCTGCGCGCACTTCACTCGTACCACCCGACGCTGGCAACGCTCACGGGCGGCTCGCACGATCACGCATTTGTACCGCCAGCGTCCATAAGGCACCACTGTAGCAACGCCGGAGGTCCGTTCGGATCCTCCACCCGATGTTCTTGCGGGATCTATCGTCCACGTGGAGGCAAACGAATGGCAGTCACTCGAAGTGCGCTGGCTGTATTGCTGGGGGGCATCCTGGCAGCAACACCGCTCGCGGCACAAAATGCAACTGGGAGCGTCACGGGACGTGTGCTCGATTCCGCGTCGCGCCAACCCCTCTCCGCCGTCAGCGTGCGCGTGGTTGGCACCACGAATGGCTCGCTGACCCGCACCGACGGTTCCTTCACCATCAGCCTCGTGGGGTCCGGGGTGCACCAGGTGCGGGCGTCGCGCATCGGGTTTGCGGCGCAGACCCGCACCGTCACTGTCCCGGCGGGCGGCACGGTGTCGGTCGAGTTCACCATGGCCCCACAGGCCGCGGTCCTCAGCGACATCGTCGTCACGGGCTACGGCACGCAGCGTCGCGAGTCCATCACGGGATCCGTGGCCACGGTGAATACCGAGGAGGCCAACGTTGGTGTCATCACCAACGCCAACCAGCTCCTGCAGGGACGCGTTGCGGGCGTGCAGATCACGACGAACAACGGCGAGCCCGGTGGCGGCGCGCAGGTTCGCATTCGCGGCGGCACGTCCATCCAGGCCAGCAACGATCCGCTCTATGTGGTGGACGGCGTGCCGCTCCAGAATGAATCGTCGGTCGCCGGCGCAGCAACGCCGGGGGTGAACGCCGCCCTCAACCGCAACCCGCTCAACTCGATCAACCCGAACGACATCGAGTCGATGACGGTCCTCAAGGACGCGTCGGCCACGGCCATCTACGGCAGCCGAGGCGCCAACGGCGTCGTGCTCATCCAGACGAAGCGCGGCAGCCGCGGCACGTCCGCGCTGGATTTCGACACCTACGTCGCCGCGTCGAACCCCGCTCGCAAGCTCAAGTTTCTCACGGGCGACCAGTACCGCACCTTCGTGCAGTCGCAGGTAACGGCCGGGAACCTGCCGGCGAGCCAGCTCGCGCTGAACGGCACGGCCAATACGGACTGGGAGGAGGCGCTCACGCACACGGGCTACGCCTCCAGCCAGAACGTCGCCTTCTCCGGCGGCTCGCAGCAGACGCACTACCGCTCGTCGCTGAACTACTTCGACCAGAAGGGCGTCGTCATCGAGAATGGCCTCAAGCGCTACCAGGGTCGCCTGAACGCACAACACGCCGCGCTCGACGGCCGCCTGAACCTCGACCTGAACCTGACGGCCTCGCGTGTGAACAACACCTACCTCGCCATGGAAAACGGCGGCGGATTCACGGGTGGCGTGTTCACCAACATGGCGATCTTCAATCCCACGCTGCCGGTGACGGTGTTCGACACCGCGAGCAACAGTTCGAAATACTTCGAGATGGGCGGTGGATCGCAGTCAGTGCGCAATCCGGTGGCGCTCGCCCGGCAGATCACGGATCAGGCGCCCGAAAATCGTGTGCTCGGCAACATCACGGGTACGGTGCTGCTGTTCACGGGCCTCACGGCGCAGACCACGCTGGGTACGGACTACACCAACTCTGTGCGCCAGACGTACATCCCGCGTATCAGCCCGCTCGGCGCCGAGTTCAACGGCCTTGCACGCCAGGCAGAGCGCAGCCTGCAGAACCTGAACTTCCAGCAGCTCGTCACGGCCACGCCGAAGATCGGCGCCCGGCAGGAGCTCGAGGTTGTTGGCGGCTACGAGTACAGCAAGTTCGACAACAGCGGGTTTGAAGTCGTGTCGCAGGGCTTCATCACCGACGCGTTCCAGTTCAACAACCTGGGAGCGGGCACGCAGGCGAGTTCGCCAGCTCCGGTGTCCTACATTCAGCAGAGCAAGCTCGTTTCGTTCTTCTCGCGCGCCAACTACGGCTTCGCTGACAGGTATTTCCTGACCGGCGTCATTCGCCGCGATGGCTCGTCGCGACTGGCGGAGGGCCACAAGTTCTCCACGTTCCCCGCGCTCTCGGCGTCGTGGCGCATCAATAACGAGGAGTTCATGCGCGGCAGCCGGTTCTCCACGCTGGCGCTGCGCGGAGGCTGGGGACGTCAGGGCAACCAGGCGGTACAGCCGTACGCCACGCAGTTGCTGCTGAAGACGGACGCTGGCGCCAAGTATCCATTTGGCAATGGGGTGACCAACGGCTTGTCGGCGGTGCAGGTCCAGAACCCGGACCTCAAGTGGGAGACCTCCGAACAGACCAACGTGGGACTCGATTGGGGCGTGCACAACGACCGGTTCACGGGCGTCATCGACCTGTACCAGAAGACGACGAAGGACCTGTTGCTCACCGTGGCGGTGCCGCAGCCCGCCGTGGTCTCCCAGCAGATCCAGAACATCGGGTCGGTCCGGAACCGCGGCTTCGAGGCATCCATGGATGCACGCATCCTGGAGTCCTCAAACAAGACGCTGTCGTCGGGGCTCGTGCTTTCTGTGGATCGCAACGAAGTGCTCAACCTTGGCAGGCCGTACATCATCACGGGCGGCGTATTCGGGCAGGGTCAGTCGGGTCGCTCATCGCAGCGCCTCATTCCCGGTCAGCCCATCGGTACCTTCTGGGGAGCGAAGTTCCTGCGCGTCGACGACAAGACGAAACAGCAGGTGTTCGCCTGCGCGGCCAAGAGCACGGGGTGCGTGAACGGTGAGACGTTCGCACCAGTGGGCGGTGACGAGAAGAGCGGTGACGAAATGGTCATCGGGAACGCCAACCCCAAGTTCAGCGTTGGCTTCCGCAGCAACGGCTCGGTGAACAAGTTCGACGCGAGCTGGCTGTGGCGTGGGGAATTCGGACGCCAGGTGTTCAACAACACGGCGCTCGTCTACTCCACGAAGGGCAACGCCAAGTCCTCACGCAACTTCCTGGAGTCCGCGCTGACCGATCCCATCGGCATCAACGAGCCGGCCATCTATTCGTCGCGCTGGATCGAGAACGGCCGCTTTGTCCGCCTGCAGAACGCGACGGTGGGGTACACCTTTGCGCTTCCGTCGTCGCTGGGTGGCGGACGCAACACCCGCATCTACCTGTCCGGCGACAACCTGCTGCTCTTCACGCCCTACACGGGATACGATCCGGAGGTCTTCGTTGACGCCGGCATCGCGACGCGGGGCATTGATTACCTGACCTATCCCCGCGCTCGTACCTTCACCACCGGCGCACACATCCAGTTCTGACCGTCCGGATCGTCCCGATCATTCGCTCATACATCCAGGAACCGAAGCTTATGAGAATTCATCTTTCGAGGTCGATTCGCAGGATCGCGCTGAGCGCACTGCTCTTCGTGCCTGCGCAGATGGCCTTCTACGCCTGTACCAACCTCACGGAAGTGCCGCAGGATGCGCTTACCCCGGACAATGCCTTCCGCAGCGATGCCGAGGTGCTCGCGGGAGTGGCATCGGTGTACGCGGGCCTTCGCGGCGTCATGTGGGAGTATTACAACCTGAGTGAAATCAGCACCGACGAGATGATCGTGCCCACGCGTGGCCAGGACTGGTACGATAATGGGCGCTGGCTCGAGATCTACAAGCAGAACTGGACGGCCAACAGCGGCTCCACGCTGGAGGACGTGAACGGTGCGTGGAACAACCTGTTCAGTGGCGTCGCGCGATCCAACCTGATGATCGACGTGATCACCAAGGCGGGTGGACCAACGGCACCGCAGACGCTGGCCGAGTTGCGCACGCTTCGCGCGTGGTACTACTACATGTTGATGGACTTCTTTGGCGGTGTGCCGCTCGTGACGAGCACGAAGGTCGAGGCCACGGCCCGTGTCTCCCGTGACTCGATCTTCCGCTTCATCGAGAGCGAGCTCAATGCCACCCGGACCGTACTTCCCGCGTCACGCCCGGGTGACCAGGCTGGCCGACTCACCGCAGGCGCCGCGAACGCGATCCTGGCCGGTCTTTACCTCAATGCGCAGGTCTATACCGGCACGGTCAGCGCGAGTGGGCTCACGAAGGGCACAGCGCGGTGGACAGATGCCATTGCCGCCGCAGACCGAGTTATCAACGGCGGGCAGTATTCGCTGGCTCCTGACTGGCGGAAGAACTTCACTCCGGACAATCACGGCTCGCCCGAGAACATCTTCGTCATTGCCCATACCAACGACCAGCCCGGACTCGGCATGAGCCTGCCGATGCGCACGCTGCACTACAACATGCTGAACGTGCAGGGTGGCCCGTGGAACGGTTTCGCGTCCATTGCAGACACGTACAACGCGTTCGATCCAAGCGACAAGCGCCGCGAGATGTTCCTGGTTGGACAGCAGGTCAGCTTCGATACCGGACTGCCCGTGAAGGATCGCGGCGGCAATCCTCTCGTCTTCACCGTCGGCATCGGCAACGAGAACCAGGCGGCGGAAAACGAAGGTCCGCGGTTCAACAAGTTCGTGCCGCTGCCATCGGCGCTCACGGGTGCATCGCATCCGAACAACTTCCCGTTCTTCCGCCTGGCCGAGATGTACCTGATCAAGGCCGAAGCGCTGAACGAGCTTGGACAGACGGCAGCTGGCATCGCGCAGGCGAACATCGTGCGCGCCCGGCAGTTCACCCCGGCGAAGCCGCTGTCTACAGGCCTTTCGCAGTCTGAATTCCGCACGGCACTCTTCAACGAGCGCCTGTTCGAATTCGATGCGGAGGCCAAGCGACGTCAGGACATGATTCGCGCGGGAACCTTCACCTCGGCTCGCCGGTTCAAGACGGCCGGTGCCCCGCACAAGATCCTCTTCCCGATCCCCCAGACACAGCTTGCGTCAAACCCGGCGCTTGTGCAGAATCCCGGCTACTAATTCCGGCCGCAGGACGAGTGCGTTACACCACAGCCTGTCCCGTTTTCGGGGCAGGCTGTGGTGTAACACGACCCCGCTTCCCTGATCGCATCGCCTCTCACGAACCACGCCGCACGTCGTGCACCCCCTGCCGTTCCCGCCTCGCGGAATGTTCCGGACCACAGCAGTGCCGATAGGCCGCCTGTGCATTGCGCTCGCTGTTCTCGCGGGCTCCCTCGCGTGCAAGGGGGCGCACGATGCCGCGGCAGAGGTCCAGCCTGGCGAGGCGCCGGCGGTGGCGAACCAGCTCTTCACGCGCCTTCCGTCCAACGCCACTGGCGTGCGATTCGAGAACCGGATCACGGAAACCGCCGACCTCAACGTCTTCAAGTACCGCAACTTCTATAACGGCGGTGGCGTCGCGGTTGGTGACCTCACCGGCGACGGACTGCCGGAGGTCATCCTGGTGTCGAACCAGCAGGGCCCGCGCATTTTTCTCAACCAGGGAAGATTTCATTTTCGCGACGTCACCACTGCGAGCGGGGTGACGAGCAACAAGGATTCCTGGAGCACGGGAGTAACCCTTGCCGACGTGAATGGCGACGGCCTGCTGGACATCTACCTGTGCCGAGCCGGCATCGGTGGGCCGGAACGCCGCGCAAACCAGCTCTGGATCAACCAGGGACTCGGCAGCGACGGCATCCCGACATTCAAGGAAGAGGCGGCGCAGTACGGCGTGACTGACGGCGGCTATTCCACGCAGGCCGTCTTCCTCGATTATGACCACGACGGCGATCTCGACCTGTTCCTGATCCGGAATTCGCCGAAGCCCGTGAGCAGCTTCCAGCTGCGCAACATGCGCAACGTGCGCGATCCGTACGGCGGCGCCAGGATGTACCGCAACGATGGCGGACACTTCACGGACGTGAGTGCGGCAGCCGGCATTCACAGCCCGGAGCTGGCGTTCGGACTCGGCGTGGTGGTCACGGACGTGAACAACGACGGGTGGCCGGACATCTACGTCTCGAACGATTTCTTCGAGCGGGACTACCTGTACATCAACGCGAAGAACGGGACGTTCACCGAGGCCGCCGACGAGCAGATGTCGGTAATGAGCTACTTCTCGATGGGCCTGGATGCGGCGGACGTCGATAACGATGGCTGGCCGGACATCTATACCACCGACATGCTGCCCGAAGACGAAGTGCGCCTGAAGACCACCGCGCAGTTCGAGGGGTGGGAGGCGTACCAGACGAAGATTCGCAATGGCTATCACCACCAGCTCATGCGGAACATGCTCCAGCGGAACAACCGTGACGGCACGTTCACCGACGTGGGGCAGTTGGCGGGAGTGTCGCGCACGGACTGGAGCTGGAGCGCGCTGATTGCGGACCTGGACCTTGATGGGCAGAAGGACATCTTCGTGACGAACGGGCTGACCAAGGACATCACGTCGCAGGATTACGTGGCATACCTTGCCGCCGACGAAACGATGAAGGCCGTCACGAACGGCCTGCAGGCGAAGGTGGATTTTCAGCGGCTGACGAAGGCGATGACGTCAACGCCGATCGCGAATTATGCGTTCCACAACCGCGGTGGGATGCACTTCTCCAACGAGGCCACGTCATGGGGCCTGGCGACGCCGAGCTTCTCCAGTGGGGCGGCGTATGGGGACCTGGATGGTGATGGTGCGCTCGACCTGGTGGTCAACAACGTGAACCAGGAGGCGTTCGTCTATCGCAACAATGCGCGCACGCTGCACCCGGCCAATCATTTTCTTCGCGTGAAGCTGGCGGGCGACGGCAGGAACCGGTTTGCCGTTGGCGCGCGCGTCACGACGTATGCGGGCGCCAGCCTGTTCATGCAGGAGGAGTCGCCGACGCGCGGCTTCCAGTCGAGCGTGGACCCGGTGCTGGACTTCGGACTGGGTGCGGCAACCGTCGTCGATTCCGTACGCGTGGTGTGGCCCGATGGGCGAGTGAGCGTGCGGCGACAGGTCGCGGCGAACCAGCTCGTGACCATGCAGCAGGCCGAAGCGGTCCAGCCGAGCGCTGATGCGGCTGCAGCGCCCCCGCCGCCGGTGCTGGCTGACGCCACAGCGCGCGCGGCGCTCGGCTTTCGGCATCAGGAGAATGCCTTCGTCGACTTTGACCGGGAGCACCTGCTGCCGAAGCTGCTGTCCACGGAAGGTCCGTACGTCGCTGTCGGTGACGTGAACGGCGATGGGCTGGACGACATGTTCATCGGTGGCGCAAAGGAGCAGGCGGGCCAACTGCTCATCCAGCAGCGCAACGGCACGTTTGTGCGGAGCAACCCCGGGCTGTTCGAGCAGGACGCGATATCCGAGGATCTCGGTGCAGTGTTCTTCGATGCCAACGGCGATGGCTCTCCCGACCTCTACGTGGTGAGCGGAGGCAACGAGTATTCGGAGGGCGCGCCCGCGTTGCAGGACCGGCTGTACCTGAACGACGGTCGCGGACATTTCCGGAAGGCGGTGAACAGCCTGCCGGTGGAGAGCGTCAGTGGTTCGCGGGTCATTGCCGCCGATTTCGACGGGGATGGTGCCCTCGACCTGTTCGTGGGTGGACGCGTCGTGCCGTGGCGGTACGGCACAAATCCGAAGAGCACCATTCTCCGGAACGACGGGCGAGGGCACTTTACCGACGTCACGGCGAAGTGGGCACCGGAGCTCGAGCATGTCGGCATGGTGACGGATGCCATCTGGCGTGACGTGGATGGGGACGGGCGGCCCGACCTGGTTGTGGTGGGCGAGTGGATGCCCATCACGGTGTTCAGGAACATGGGCGGAGGGCAACTGAAGAAGCTGGTGATTCGCGGGCTGGAGCAGAGCGAGGGTTGGTGGAATCGGATCATCGCCGGCGATTTCGATGGCGATGGACGGATCGATTTCGTCGTCGGGAACCTCGGACTGAATGGAAGGCTGCATGCCTCGCCGCGCGAACCCGCCGAGATGTACGTGAAGGATTTCGGTGGTACAGGCTCGGTAGCGCAAATCCTTTCGCTCTACAATGGGGGGGTGAGCTATCCGCTCGCATTGCGCGACGAATTGCTTGCGGCACTTCCGTACCTCAGGCCCCGGTACCCCAGCTACAAGGCGTACGCGACGCAGCGGGTAACGGACATCTTCTCACCGAGAGATCTCCAGGGTGCGGAGCACAAGGTTGTGCGCACCTTTGCCAGTGCCCTGGTGCACAACGACGGGCACGGTGCGTTCACCCTCGTACCACTCCCCGAGGAAGCGCAGCTCGCGCCGGTGTACGGAATGCTGGCCGCAGACGTGGATGGCGACGGGCACACCGACCTGTTGCTCGCCGGCAACTTTGATGGATTCAAGCCGGAGATCGGGCGTATGGCTGGGAGCGCGGGCTTGATGCTGCGCGGTGATGGCAAGGGGGGCTTCACGCCGGTGCACGCGGTGGAGAGCGGCTTCCGGGTGCCGGGGCAGTCGCGCGACATCCAGCGCCTCAGGACAGCGGAGGGTGAAATGATCGTTGTGGCCAGGAACAACGATACGCCCCTCGTGTTCCGCGGCACGCATCACACGCGCGTTGCGCGGAGGAAGTAGCGTGCGCGTGCGCCAGTTTCATCCCACCATCGACCGCGGGCGCAGGGTGCACGGCGCAGGCTCGACCGTGCGTGCGCCTGACGCGTCAGGCGCCACTGCGGGGCGCGTCTACTGATTCGGGCGCTTGGTCTTGATGACGATCACGCCGTTGGCGCCACGCACGCCGTACATGGTGATGTCCGTGGCATCCTTCAGCACCTTGATGGATGCGATATCGTAGGGATTGACGCCGGACAGGCTGCCGTTCGGGCCTGCCTCGATGGCGACGCCGTCGAGCACGTACAGTGGCGCATTGTTACCCGAGAACGACGAGGAGCCGCCGCGCACGCGGACCGCGATGCCGCCGTCCGCGGTGCGCGTCACGACAACCCCGGAGATCTTGCCGGCGAGCAACTGCTCGATGGGCACGTTCGGCGACCGGTCTACATCCTCTGCTGTCACGGTACTGGCAGCGGCCGCCTTCGGGACGGAAACCGGCTCGACCTGGTCCGTACCGGTGGAGGACGTTCGTGCGCACGCACTTGCCAACACGACAAGCACTGCGAGCGGTATTGCGATCCTGCGAGGAATCGTGCCCATGACAGTCACCGTCGTCGGCGTGTAGCCGATGCGGGCACATTGCGCATGCAATGGTCCACCCGCATCCGGGTCCTGCGAGAACTCCATGCGCACAAATCGGGTGCACGGGCCGCGCCCCGTCAAGAAACATGCGAAGTTGGTGGCCCAGCCGGGGTGCGTGCGTGACCAGCGTGATGGTCGGAATGCCGCGTATGAGCATGGCGCGACGTGCGCTTGCCGCCGCGTGTCTGCTGGGGGCATCTGCATGTCGCGGCACCGCGAGCGCGCCCACGCTGTTCGAGCTCCTGTCTCCCGACGCGACCGGCGTGCACTTCGCCAACACGCTTCCCGAGGACAGCACGTTCAACATCCTGAACTACCTGTCCTACTACAACGGTGGTGGCGTGGCGGCGGGAGATGTGAACGGCGACGGCCTTCCCGACCTGTACTTCACGGCCAGCACAGGAAAGAACCGCCTCTACCTCAACAAGGGGAACTACACATTCGAGGACGTCACCGATCGAGCCGGGGTCGGGGGGACGGGCGGGTGGACGACGGGCGTCACCATGGCGGACGTGAATGGCGACGGCAAGCTGGACATCTACGTGTCGGGTGTGACATACCTGTCCGCGCACGGCCACAACGTGTTGTACATCAACAACGGCGACGGCACCTTCACCGACCGGACGAAGGAATACGGCCTCGACTTCGCGGGTTATGCAACGCAGGCGCTGTTCTTCGACTACGATGGCGACGGCGACCTGGACGTGTACCTGCTCAACTACTCCACGCATGCGGAACGCGCGGTCGGGCAGCCGGAGGACCGGCGCGTCCGGAATCCGCGCGCCGGGGACCGCCTGTATCGCAATAACGGGGGCCACTTCGTCGACGTCAGTGCCCAGGCCGGCATCTACGGCGGAGCCGAGGGCTTCGGGCTTGGCGTCGTGGTGAGCGACGTCAACCAGGATGGGTGTCCGGACCTGTACGTCGCCAACGATTTCCAGGAGAACGACTTCCTGTACATCAACAACTGCAATGGGACGTTCACGGAATCGATCGGCAGGCTGACCGGCCACACGAGCCGGTTCTCGATGGGCGTCGATGCGGCGGATTTCAACAACGACCTGCGGCCCGACCTCATTTCGGTGGACATGCTGCCGGAGCGCGACGACATCCTGAAGTCGTCGGCGAGCACGGAGAGCTTCAACCTGTACAGCCTGCGCGTGAAGTCCGGCTATCACCCGCAGTTCGCCCGCAACGCACTCCAGCTGAATCAGGGTGCGGGTCACTTCAGCGAGATTGGCAACCTTGCCGGTGTCTCCGCAACGGACTGGAGCTGGGCTCCGCTGTTTGCGGACCTCGACAACGATGGGCGCAAGGACCTGTTCATCACGAACGGCATCTACCGGCGACCCAATGACCTGGACTACATCGACTTCGTGGGGAACGCAGCCAACCAGGCATCACTGGCGCAGGGCAACTCGCAGCGGAACATGGCACTCGTGCAAAAGATGCCGCAGGTACCGCTGTCCAAGTTTGCCTATCGCAACAATGGCAACCTCACCTTCACCAATGTTGCCGGCGCGTGGGGGCTGGGGCAGAAGGGGTTCTCGAACGGCGCGGCCTATGTGGACCTCAACAACAGCGGCGCGCTCGACCTCGTTGTGAACAACGTCAACGCCCCCGCGTCCATCTACCGCAATCGCGCGCGGGAGCTGAACGGCAACCACAGCCTGCGCATCACCCTGCGCGGGGAGGGTGCGAATACATCCGGTATCGGTGCGAGCGTGACGATCTGGCATGGCGGCACGCAGCAGATGCTCGAGATGGAGCCCACGCGGGGATTCCTGTCATCCGTCGATCCGCGATTGCATTTCGGGCTCGGTCGCTCCGCGCAGGTGGATTCCCTGAGGGTGGTATGGCCGGATCATCGATTCCAGCTCCTCACCGCGCTGCCCGCAGATCGTGCAGTCACGCTGGAGCAAGGTCAAGCGGCGGGTCGATTTTCGTATGGCAAGGGAACGGGAGGGGCGCCGTTGTTCACGGACGTCACGGCGGGAAAGGGGTTGGACTTCAAGCACGAGGAGAACCCGTTCGTCGATTTCGACCGCGAGCCCCTGATGCCGCACATGCTCTCCAGCGAGGGGCCCGCGCTGGCAGTGGCCGACGTGAACGGCGATGGCCTCGATGACATCTTCGTGGGAGGCGCCAAGTGGCAGCCCGGCCGCGTCTACCTGCAGCAGCGAGACGGCACCTTCCGCGCGAGTCCGCAACCTGCCATCCGCGCCGACAGCCTGAACGAGGATGTCGACGCGGCATTCTTCGATGCCAACGGCGACGGGCATCCCGACCTTTTCGTGGTCAGTGGCGGCAACGAGTTCTGGGACCGGGCCGAGGCGTTGCGGCAGCGGCTGTATCTCAACGATGGGCGAGGAGGCTTCACGCGAGACACGACCGGCATGCCGGCCATTTTCGAGAACGGCGGGTGTGTGGTGCCGGGCGACTTCAATGGCGATGGCAGGATTGACCTGTTCATTGGCGGACGTGTCGTATCGCGAAAGTACGGAGTCTCACCACACAGCTATCTGCTGCAGAACGACGGCGGTGGGCATTTCACGGACGTGACACTCGCGAAGGCACCTGGCCTGGCGGAGGCCGGCATGGTCTCATCCGCCGCGTGGGTGCCGTCGGCGGTCAAGGGCCAGCTCGACCTGATTGTCGCCGGCGAGTGGACGCCAGTACGAGTGTTCCGTCAGGACGGCGGCAAGTTCGTTGACCGCACCGCGGCGGCAGGCCTGGCCGGCACGAATGGCTGGTGGAATACGGTCACCGCCGTGGACCTGCGGGGCGACGGCACGCGCGACCTCATACTGGGGAATCTGGGCCTCAACTCCTACCTGCATGCGTCGAACGCCGAGCCGACACGATTATACGTGGGCGACTTTGCCCACACGGGTGCGCTGGAGCAGATCCTCACCTCGTACAGGCTCGGCACGAGCTACCCGATCGCGGGGCGCGATGAGCTCGTGCGGCTCATTCCCTCGCTGCGCAACAGGTATCCGTCGTACAAGGATTTCGGGGGCCGCACCATCGAGCAGATCATTCCGGCGGCGGACCTCTCGCACGCCACGGTATTACAGGCCACCAACTTCGCGAGCTCCCTCGCGCACCTCGATGCGACCGGTACATTCGCCTTGCAGGCGCTACCCGTCGAGGCGCAGTTCGCCCCGATCCGCGCCGCACTCGCGGGAGATTTCGACGGCGATGGGAAGCAGGACGTGCTGGTGGCCGGCAACTTTTTCGGAGTGACTCCCATGCTGGGCGGCTACGATGCGAGCCATGGCTTGCTGCTGCGAGGCGATGGCGCCGGTGCGCTCTCGAGCGTGGACCCCGTGGCGAGCGGGTTGCGCATCGAGGGTCAGGTGCGGCACCTGGCCGCGCTGCGCGGCGCGAATGGCGATGCACTCGTGGTCGTGGCACGCAACGACAATACCCTGCAACTGCTGCGTGCCAATCGCACCGCACCCGTGCGCGTGGCGCATGCGCGATGATGGGCATGGCTGCGCGGCAGCAGGAAGCGCACGCGGTTCAACGCGCCGTGCGCACCAGCCGGAATTCACGGTCGATGATGATGTCTGCCAGGTCACGCTGGGCGGCAATGATATGATGCTCGATGGCCAGCACCTGCTCGACAACCGGCGCCTCGATATCGCGGTTCCGTGCGCGCCGCCGCTCGCGCGTGTCGTCGCTGGTGGCCTCGAGGAAGATGCGGACGTCGGCGTCGACCTGGACCAGCACGTACGTGCCATCCACGACGAGGATCTGGACATCGTGGAAGTCACGCGGCTCGGAGGTGAACCGATCCGCACCGTAATCCACACGCGGAACGACGACGCCGCTCTCGCCGCGGCGAAACGCGGCCACGTGTGCGCGCAGGCGATCGAAGTCGACCTCCTGCGGACCGACGCTGGTGAGGTCCGCCACCCGGTGCGCATGATTGACCGCGGGTGGGCGCACGAAGTAGTCGTCCTGATGGAGCACCTCGGTGACGTGTCCGGCTGCGCCGAGTTCGCGCGCCAGCGACGTCGCGGTGACCGACTTGCCGCTGCCGGACTCGCCCGCCACGGCAATGACGGTGCGCGACGTGCGCTGGTCGAGCGCGTGGATGGAGGCCATGGCCTGGATGAGCGACAACGCGAGGGCGCTGTTGTCCGCACGACCGGTGCGCTGGACGGGCGTCACTCGAACAACAGCGCGCACGCCGCCGGTTCGGCGGCGGCGTGGAGGAAAAGAATGCCGGTTGCCGTGTACGCCATGCCCGTGGTGCCGCCCGGCGCGCCGGTGCGGCCGTGAAAGAATTCCTCGAAGGAGAAGCCGGCCTGTGCACCCAGCTGCGCCGTCATGGCCTGCCGCAGACGCGCGAGGCTCTCGTGACGCGCGGTTCGCGCCAGCGCAAGCGCGAGCCATCCCAGCCATATCGTCCAGATGCCACCATTATGGTACTCGTGCGGTCGGTTGCGGAAGCCGTGCAACTGGTACCGCACGAGCGACGGCCAGTCGCGGTGGGTCTCGTCGATCACTGGATGAAAGGCGGGGGGCAGGGTGCCACGCGAGAGAAACTGTTCGTCGATCCAGTCCAGTGCGGGGTTGGCAAGCTCCGGTGCGATGCCGGAAGCGCCGAGAAGCGCGCACGTCGCGAGGTCAAAGACGTCGTGCGTACGGATGGGCGAGAACGCCGCGATGGGATAGGGATGCTGCGCGGAGCGCGCGGCGAACGACGTCATGATAGCGGCCTCGATGCGCCCGGCTTTCTCGTGCCACAGCGGCTCGCCGAAGGCGTCGGCCGAGAGGCGCAATGCCCACGTCCGGAGCACCTGGTCGTGCAGCACGTATCCCTCGTAGATGTATTCGTCGGCCCAGTTGCCCCCAACGGGCACGTAAAGGAGATGACGGCCGTTGTATTCCAGTGCGTCGAGCAGGTGCACCACGCGGCGGACGGAGTCGTGGAATGGCGCGGGGGCGAGCGCGCCAGCCTTCGCGGCCAGACCGATACCAATGAGATACCACAGCGGCGAGTCGAGGCGCGGCACCAGCGTGCCGAAGCTGACACTCGGCGCCTGGCTCTCCTGCAGCAGGTAGTTGGACGCGATCTGTCCCTCCGCACCCTGCAGTGCACGCAAGTGACCGAGTGTGTGAACGAGACCGACAATGATGGACGGGTTGTCCGTGAGGAGGCCGGCAATGCCGGCCATGACGGCATCGCGGGCGAACACGGCGCCGTAGTTGGCGTGCGTGGATGCCGATGCGCGAATGCCCCATGGCCCGCTGAGCGCGTCGAGAAGTGTGACGGCATCCTGGTACCGCGGGATCGTGTCGGCCACGGAAGGCTCGCAGCGGCAAGGGAACAGGAACAGGAACAGCGATCGCGCCCGCTGGGCGCGCAGAGGGAACATAGCGCCGAATGCAACCCACAGTGAGCGAGGGCGGACCCATGACAGGCAGCGCCATTTTACGCCGACCAGCCTTGTCGGTGCTGCAGATCCTGAACATGAACATCGGCTTCTTTGGCATCCAGTACAGCTTCGGGTTGCAGCAGAGCAACATGAGCCCCATCTACAAGTACCTGGGTGCCAGTGAAGCCAGCCTGCCACTCCTCTGGCTTGCCGGCCCCATGACGGGTCTCCTCGTGCAGCCCATCATTGGCGCCATGAGTGACCGCACCCTCAGTGCGCGCGGCCGGCGAACTCCATACTTCCTGGTGGGCGCCATCCTTTGCAGCATCGCGCTGTTCTGGATGCCGTTCAGTCCAACGCTGTGGATGGCCGCCGGCCTCCTCTGGATCCTCGACGCGGGCAACAACATCACCATGGAACCCTACCGCGCCTTCGTCAGCGACCGCCTGGACGTGAGCCAGCACTCCGTGGGATTCCTGACACAGAGTGCGTTCACGGGCCTGGGGCAGACGCTGTCCTACCTCACGCCCTCGCTGTTGCTGTACTTCGGCATGCATCGCGACGCGGTGAATGCGCACGGCATTCCACAGGTCACGGTGGTGGCGTTCATTATCGGAGCCGTGCTGTCGATCACCTCCATCCTGTGGACGGTCCGCACGACGAAGGAAATTCCCCTGACGCCGGATGAACGACAGCGCATCGAGGCGCTGCCCCGTGGATTTGTGTCGGCCCTCCGCGAGGTGGCCGAGGCGATGCGGGAGATGCCCACGACCATGCGGCAACTTGCGGTGATGAAGTTGTTCCAGTGGTACGCGATGTTCTGCTACTGGCAGTATGTGGTGCTCTCGCTCGCGTGGACGCTCTACCACACGCACGATGCGAGCACGCCGGGCTTCCGCGATGCGTCGCTCATCAACGGGCAGATTGGCGGATTCTACAACTTCGTGGCCTTCGTGGCGGCGTTCGCCATGGTGCCACTCGTGCGCCGGATCGGTCCGAAATGGACGCACGCGCTCTGCCTGTCGCTGGCCGGCGTGGCCATGCTTGCCCTCCCGGGCATCACCACCCGCACCATGCTCTTCGTGCCCATGATCGGCATCGGCCTGGCGTGGGCCAGCATCATGGCCAATCCGTACGTCATGCTGGCCGGTTGCATCCCGCCACACCGTGTGGGTGTGTACATGGGAATCTTTAATATGTTCATTGTGATACCAATGATGATCGAGATCTTCACCTTGCCCCTGTTCTACGACTCCTGGCTCCGTGGTGACCCGGGCAACGTGATCCGGTTGGCGGGTGCCCTCATGCTGTGCGCAGCGGTGGCCGCCATGTTCGTTCGCGGGCAGAGCACAGCGGCCGCATCACGATTGGCCGTGGGGGAAGCCTGATGCTCGCCGCACCTCAGCGCACGACAGACTGCACACGTCCGTTCAGACGTGGTGCGGTTCGCGCACTCTGCGCTTCCCTGGTCTGGACCTTCCTCGGTGCGTGCGCGGCGCCGATGCCGAACCCGCAGCCGGTAGCGGCAGCAGCGCTCTATGACCCCGCGCGCGACCTTGGGCCGCTGTTCCACGACATCCAGCTTACCCGCGTCTTTCCCGATTCGAAGACGCTTGTCGACGCCAGGCCGCTCTCGCCGCCCGCCATCGTTGCCGCGCGCTATGCCGCGGTGCGGACGATGCCCGGATTCGATCTGCCGTCGTTCGTGAAGGCCAACTTCGAGGTGCCTCGCGCCCTCATGGAAGGGGCGCGGTCTGATACCGCGCAGTCGATGGAGGCGCACATCACCGCGCTGTGGTCCCAACTCACGCGGCCGGCTGACGCAGTGGATGCGCACTCGTCCCTGATTCCCCTGCCACAGTCGTACGTGGTTCCTGGTGGGCGCTTCCGCGAGGTCTACTACTGGGATTCGTACTTCACCATGCTTGGCCTCATCCAGGATGGGCGCGCGGACGTGGTGAAGAACATGCTGGACAATTTTGCTTACCTCATTCGCACCGTGGGGCATGTCCCCAACGGCAATCGCACCTACTACCTGAGTCGAAGCCAACCTCCGTTCTTCGCGGCGATGGTGGGCCTGTACGCCTCGGCAACCGACAGCATGCAGGCAACCGGGTATCTCGACGCGATGGAGGCGGAGCACGCCTTCTGGATGGCGGGTGCCGACTCGCTGTCGCCGGGCTCCGCCACGCGCCGAGTCGTACGGCTCCGGGACGGATCACTGCTCAACCGCTATTGGGACGACAGGCCCGAGCCTCGCCCCGAGTCCTACCGCGAAGATTACGAACTGGCGCAGCGAGTGCCCGCCGCGCAACGCGAGGCGCTGTACCGGAACATCAGGGCCTCGGCGGAGAGTGGGTGGGATTTCTCGAGCCGGTGGATGCGCGATCCATCCGACCTGCGCACGCTGGAGACCACCGAGCTGATTCCGATTGACCTGAACAGCCTGCTCTATCATGCCGAGCGCACCATTGCTGCGCTGCGTGCGGTGCGTGGTGGTGCAGGCGACGCGCTGGTCGCGTCACGTTTCACAGCCGCCGCGAATGCGCGGCGTACGACATTGCTCGCGGCGTCGTACGATCCCACAGAGGGCTTCTTTTTCGACGTACGCTGGCGAAGTGGAGCGCGCGTCACGGACCGCCCGACCATGGCTGCGGCTGCGCCCCTCTTCTTCGATCTTGCCACGGCAGAGCAGGGGCGCTCCGTGGCGGCGCGACTCGGGCGCGACTTCCTGAAGCCCGGTGGCTTCGTGACGACGCAACTGGCGTCAGGACAGCAATGGGATGCGCCCAATGGCTGGCCTCCGCTGCAGTGGCTCGGCGCACAGGCGGTGCGAGCCTATGGCAGGGGGGACATTGCCGACGATGCGCGCGCGCGCTGGCTTGCGCTCAACAGACGCACGTATCGCGTGACTGGCAAGATGACCGAGAAGTACGATGTCTCCGACCTCAACAAGCGCGCAGGCGGCGGCGAGTACCCCACACAGGATGGGTTCGGGTGGACGAATGGTGTCGCGCAGGCGATGGCGGCCCAGGAGCGTGTGCGCAACGCACCCGCCGCAGTACGACCATGAGGGCGGAACAACGATGAATCGCAACCGCGTCGCGAACTGGCTCCCAACAGCCTTCGGGGTCGGCATCATCGGGTTGGTGCTGACGGAAATCGCCAATGTCTACTTCATCATGCCGATGCCTGGCAGTCAGCAGATGCGGAGCATCGACGCCGCATACGCGCTGTACAGCTGGCGATGGCCGCTCCGCGTGGGCTTCGGTACGCTGGTGGTGGCCGGGGTGGGCAGCGCGTGGCATGCGCGAGGATGGCGCCGCTGGATTGCGCCAGCTGCCATTGTGATGACGGCCGCAATCACGTATGCCGTCAACTTTCGCATGGCGGCGGATCACATGTTCCGCCAACCTGGTGCACTTGATATGCAGCCGTGGGCGCGGAACAAGGTCGCGCTCAACCGGTTGGTGCTTGGTGTCAGCATCAAGGGGGAAGCGCGAGCGTACCCGCTGCAGTTCATCGGCTACCACCACCAGGTGCGCGATCGCGTCGGGGGAGAGCCGGTGCTTGTCAGCTATTGCACCGTGTGTCGCACGGGCCGGGTCTTCGCCCCGGTCATTGGAGGCCGGCCGGTGACCTTTCGACTCGTCGGCATGGACCACTTCAATGCGATGCTCGAGGATCGCGCGACAGGGAGCTGGTGGCGTCAAGCCAACGGCGAGGCGATAACGGGCGCATTGAAGGGGACGAGGCTCCCCGAGTTGGCAGGAATGCAGCTGACGCTGAAGCAGTGGCTCGCGCTCCATCCCAACACACTCATCATGCAGGGAGATCCTGCCTTTGCGAAGGAGTACGCGAAGGATTACGCATTCGAGCGGGGATGGAGTCGCAAGTCCCTCACGGGCACTGACACGGCGTCGTGGCACGACAAGTCGTGGGTCGTAGGAATAACAGTCGACACTCACAGCAGGGCCTACGACTGGAATCGCCTGCGCCGCGAGCGCGTGGTGAATGATACCATGGGCGGCGCCCCCATCCTGCTCGTGCTGGCCGCTGACGGCATGAGCTTCTTCGCGTTTCGGCGTCCCGATGCGAACGTGCCCTTTACGCTCCGCGGAGACTCGCTGGTAGGCGGCGCGCATGCCTACGCACTTTCGGGAGGAGGTCCAAACGGAGGATTGGAGCCGCTGAACGCCAGCCAGGAGTTCTGGCACAGCTGGCGAACCTTCCAGCCGGGTACCTCACGCTACTGACTCTGTCAGCGCGCGCTGGTGCGGCAATGCCGAGTGGAGCGTCATCAGCCAGGCGGCTGCTTCCCCATGACGTATCCTGCTGTTGCAATGCGGTGGCCCGAGGTCTCGTAGCCCAGCGCTGACGGCTTGCAGGCAAACAGGTGCATGATCTGCGGCACGGGAACGCCTGCAACGCGCATCTGTTCGATGGCATCGGCCCTCGCTCCCGTGCCGCGGTGTGAGTCGACATCAGTCAGGTACATCGGGTCCATGGGCTGCCTCCTATCGGCAAAGTCCATGGTCGAGCGAGAGCACCGGCAATGCG
>JAYVNZ010000587.1:0-2050 GCA_043758185.1 Gemmatimonadaceae bacterium
CAGAATGACGACCGTGTTCTTCCGAATGGAGCGTGCGTCCTCGTCTTCCGACGTCGCGAGCTTGTAGGCCAGAGTGAGCGGCGTGAGGATGCCGCCCACCTCCGTGGAGTGAATGCTCGACGTGACGAGCACCACCACCTTGCCGTCGCGCTCGAGCGCGGCACGCTCAGTTGCCGTCGCGAGCCGTGGATCAGCGAGCTTGCGTTGTGCGTCGTGAAGCTTCGGCAGGTTGGCCAGTGTTGCCGAGTCCCCGATGAATGCGGCAAGGAACGGCCGGCCGAGTGTTGTCTTGCCGAGTACGCGGAGTTGTACGCGTGGGGATGCCGCGTCGAGTGCCGTGAAGTACGCCACGACCTGCTGCCACTCGGGAAGCTTGCGGTCGGCGCCGGGCTCGAAGCCGATGACGGAGGCCGGCGTGGGTACGGCGCGCGACTGTGCACGCGTCATTGCGGGTAGCAGGCAGATCGCAAATGCAACAGGAACAACTGAAACGCGCATGAGTGGGACAGGTGGGATGTGGTGGGTGCGGCCCGAACCAACACACGTGTATTGGCCCAATGGCCGAGGGGCCCGTCGAAACGGTACTCGTACTGGTGTACTGACTACGAAGTACTGGCATCTTTCGTTAATACTGCCGTGCCGACGTCATGGCCCTAACGGCGCCCCACGTTGTACTTCGCGAGGATCTCCCGCACGCGATCGAGTGGGATGGCCTCGACGGTCCGCCCGCGCTGCGTCACGCTCGTGGCCATGAAGAGCGAATTGTAGATCGCCTCCTCCGTCGCCTCCACCACGCCCTGGAACAGCGGCGACATGTCGTCGTTTGACAGCTCGGCGGTCGCAAGCAGCCGGCGCGTGCTGTCCGGTCGCGTCAGGTTGGCCGCTCCGCGCCGCACCTCCTGCGCGGTGGAGAATGCGATGACGAAGTCGCCCGATCCGTTCGACGCGCTCGATCCGGTGCGCGCGAGCCCCATGATGGCCCGGGCGGCGAGCCGCTCGAGGTTGCGATCCGAGATGGGCGCGTCCGTCGCGACCACGATCATCACCGACCCGTCGCCGCGTTCACGGCTCACCGCGTCCTTGAATGAATACGTGCCGAGCTCGCGCCCCACGGGCGCACCGAGCACCTGCAGCACGCCGCCGAAATTGCTCTGGACCAGCACGCCCACGGTCCAGCCGCCGAGCGTGCGCGGGAGCACGCGCGACGACGTGCCGATTCCGCCCTTCCACTCGAACGCGCTCGTCCCCGTTCCGGCACCCACCGTGCCCTCTGCCACCGGCCCGCTCGAGGCCGACGCCAGCGCGGCATGCACGTCCGTCGCCGTCACCGGGCGATTGCGGATGGCATTGAGCCCACCGTCGTTCGTCTCCCCCACCACGGGATTGATGGATCCCACGCGCTCCATGCCTGGCTGCGCAAGCAGCTCCGCTACCAGCGCATCGGCAGCACGCCATACGCAAAGCGTGCACGTCAGGAGGATGGGCGTTTCAAGCTCGCCAAGCTCCCGAACCTGCGTTGAGCCCACGAGCTTGCCGTACGCATTGCCCACGTGCACGGCCGCTGGCACGCGATCGAGATAGAGATTTCCGCCGTGCGGCAGGATGGCCGTCACACCGGTATGGATCGAGTCGCCGCTCACGAGTGTCGCGTGGCCAACCCTCACGCCTGCCACATCGGTAATCGCATTGTTGGCGCCTGGCGAAAAAATGCCGGGCGCCACGCCGAGGTCTCGGGCCCGCGCGCGGGGCTGGCCGAGCGCCGGCTGGGCCAAACCTGCTGCGGCCACGCACACCAAGGCAGCGGCGAGCGACCGAACGGACGCGGGATTCACCATGGGATGATCAGCGTACGACCTGCACCACCGTGGAGCCAACGCGGTCTCGCAACGTCGCGGAATATTCGCCCTGCTGGCGACGCTTCACGGAATCCGGTTGCGCCATCGCGCCGGCCAGGCTGAGCGCATTGGCCAGGCCACGCAACTGCGTCGAATCACGCAGCAGGAATACCCGCATGTGCGTCCACGGCACCGTGCTATCAGTTGCCATGTAG
>JAYVNZ010000588.1:0-3987 GCA_043758185.1 Gemmatimonadaceae bacterium
ACGAGGTCCGGCGTCATGCCCATGAACCACACGTCGACATTGTCGTTCGTCGTTCCTGTCTTGCCCGCGACGGGAATGCCCGCGGGCACCAGCCGTCGAGCTGGCGCGCCCGTACCGCGTTCCGCCCCGTCGCGCATCATGTCGCGAATGATGAACGCCACGCGCGGATCCATGACCGTGCGCGGCGTTGCCGGCGGTTGCTGAAAGACGACGTGTCCCGATGCGTCCTCGATGCGCGTGACGATGCGCGGTTCAACCACGCTTCCCATGTTGGCCCATACCGTGTAGGCGGACACGTACTCCAGCGGCCGGACCACCGATGCACCGAGCGCGCTCGCTGGCACCAGTGCCATGGGGGTGGTAATGCCAACGCGCTGCGCCATGGCCGCCATCGAGTCGAGGCCGATGCGCAGCGCGAGCTGGACGGCTACCGGATTCCTGGAGTGTGTCAGCGCCTCACGCAGCGTAATCGCGCCGAGGAACCGGTTGTCCGCGTTGCCGGGGCTGTAGGTGCTGCCATCCGGCAAGGTGATCGCGAGCGCTGTATCCGGGACGATCGTCGCGGCGCTGAGGCTATCCTCGAGCGCCTTGGCGTAGACGAACGGCTTGAACGAGCTGCCGGGTTGACGGAGCGCACGCGTAGCCCGATTGAATGGCGCCATGGCGTGATTGCGGCCGCCGACGAGCGCTTTCACGTCGCCTGTCGATGGCTCGATCGCGACCACCACGCCCTCCAACAGATTTCCGATGCCGTGCGCCGACGCCCAGGTCGGGTGTCGAAAATCCTTGCGCTGTTCCACGGCGAGGGTGCCTTCGTCCAGCGACTGGACGGCGGCGCGCTGCAACACCGGGTCGACAGTTGTATAGACACGATACCCACCAGCGGCGACGTTCACGCCAGCGCGCTCGGCCACCTGGCGCGCGGCATCGATGAAATACTGCGAAGGCGCTGCGGCACCCGCGTCATGCGCGGTCACCACGGGAACAGCGCGCGCGCGCTCAGCGTCGGCACCACTGATGAAGCCCTGTGCTGCCATCAGGGACAAGATGAGATCGCGACGCAGCTTCGACGTGTCCGGATGCCGGATCGGATCGTAGCCCACGGGCGACTTCGGCATGGCGGCGAGCGTGGCGGCTTCGGCGAGCGACAGCCGAGTGGCCTCCTTGCCGAAGTAGTGTCGTGCGGCCGCCCCCACGCCGTACCAGCCGCGCCCGAAGTCGACCTGGTTGAGGAACGCCTCCAGGATCTGCTCCTTGGTGTAGTGCCGCTCCATCTCACGGGCCGCTTGCTGCTCGCGCAGCTTGCGCGTGAGGCTGAGGTCGCGCCGATCGATCTGGTCGGGATGCATGTTTCCCACGAGCAGTTGCGTGATGGTGCTTGCGCCCCCCCGATGCTTCCCGGTAATCCCTTCCAGCAATTTTCCCTTTATGGCTCCGGCGACGCCGATGAGGTCCACGCCATCGTGCTCGTAGAAGCGCTGATCCTCCACCGCGACGAATGCCTGGCCGACGTACTTCGGAAGGGTGCGCAGGGAGACGCTGGTGCGCGCCTCGCGACCCATTTCGCCGATGAACGCCCCATCGCGTGCGAATACGAGTGAGGACTGCAGTTGCGGCACGATCTGCCATACGGGCCCGGTAGCCGTCACGGGCGCGGCGGGCGCCTGGGCGGCGAGTGGTGCAGCAAGGACGGTGGCAGAGATCAGGTAACGATACATGGCCACAAGATACACCTGCCCTGTGAACAGGTTCGTGCGCATGGCCGTCGCCGTTGCCGCGATCCCTCCCCGGCGCGATTATCCAGTCAATGGCCAACTTCGTCACAATCGCCCTCGCCCAGTTCCAACCGCGCAAGGGCGACTACCACGGCAACCTCGCGCGCATGGGCGCCTTTCTGCGGCAGGCGTCCGCTCTGCAGGAGCAGCCAGGGCTGGTCTGCTTTCCGGAAACCGCGTTGAGCGGCTATTTCCTGGAAGGCGGCGTACGGGAGCACGCCGTTACGGCGGGGCAGCTGGCGGCCGACCTGCATCGCGTGCACGGCGTGGGTCGCCCGATGGATGTGTGCGTGGGATTCTACGAGGTCTGGCGCAACAAGCTGTACAACAGCGCGATGTACCTGTCGCTGGGTGAGGCCATTCCGGTCGTGCGGCACGTGCATCGCAAGGTGTTCCTTCCCACTTACGGCCTGTTCGATGAGGAGCGGTTCGTGGAGCGCGGACGCGAGATTCGCGCATTCGACACGCCGTGGGGACGCGCGGCCATCCTTGTGTGTGAAGACGTGTGGCACTCGATGACCGGAACCATCGTGGCGCTGGACGGTGCACAGTTGATCATCGTTCCCACCGCGCCGCCTGCTCGCGGCGCGTGGCCCAAGGCCGATGACGCGCCCGGACCGGGCAGCGTGTCGCGATGGGAGCGGCTGGCGCGTGACATGGCGGACGAGCACGGGTTGTACGTGGCGCTCGTGCACCTGGTGGGCAGCGAAGGGGGAAAGGTTTTTCCGGGCGCCGCCATGGTGGCAGGCCCCAAGGGCGACGTGCGCGCTCGCGGCCCGCTCTGGGAAGAGTCGCTGGTGGTGGTACGGATCGACCTCGACGACGTGACGCGTGCGCGCGCCGACATGCCGCTGATCGCCGACCTGGAAACCATGGCGCCGCACCTGCGTGAAAACATGGCCCGGGTGGATGCGGGAACGCCGTACATCCTCGCGTATGACGGCATGGCGGAGATCGCCGCAACCGTGGACCTGCCACCGGTGGATGGGGGCCGTGGCGCGGGTGGTGAAAAACCGGGAGCGGAGCCCATGGTGTCCGTCGTACGCGTCGACGAGGCCAGTGGACCACCGACACTTGCGATCGACGCCGCGCTGGTGGAGGAATGGCTCGTCCACTTTCTTCGCGATGAAATGCGGCGGCGCGGGTTCGAGCGCGCGGTCGTTGGCGTGTCCGGGGGAGTCGATTCCGCCGTAACGGCCTACCTGGCCGCGCGCGCCCTCGGGCCGCGGAATGTCATTGGCGTGCGACTTCCCTACCGCACGTCAAGCCCGGACAGCCTGGCGCACGCCCAACTCGTCATCGATGCGCTCGGCATCGAGTCGCGCACCGTGGACATCAGCGGTGCGGTAGACGGATATCTCTCGGGCGAGGCGGATGCGGATGCCGCACGGCGTGGCAACGTGATGGCGCGCATGCGGATGATCGCGCTGTTCGACCTCTCGGCAAAGCATCGCGCGATTCCCCTGGGCACCGGGAACAAGACGGAGCGGCTGTTCGGGTACTTCACGTGGCATGCCGATGACTCGCCCCCCATCAACCCGCTCGGCGACCTGTTCAAGACGCAAGTGTGGGCACTGGCGAAGCATCTCGGGGTGCCGGGAATCATCGTGGACAAGGCGCCGTCAGCAGACCTTGTGGTGGGCCAGACGGACGAAGGCGACTTCGGTATCAGCTACCCGAAGGCAGATGCGTTGCTGAACTGGATGCTGAACGGGTACACGGAGGCTGACCTGCTTGCCCGCGGATTTGATGCGTCGGATGTGGCGCTGGTGCGACGCCGGTTGTCTACCACGCACTGGAAGCGGCGGTTACCGACGGTGGCAATGCTGAGCTCGTCGGCGATTGGGGAGAGCTACCTGCGGCCGGTGGATTACTAGGGGACGGGGGACGGGGGACGGCCAAAAGACACGCACGGCCGCGGCTTAGTGGCATATGACGTGAGCCCAGACAATTCATTGCTGTTGCGGCCGCTAAGGTGACGATCTTTTCTGCAGATCCGGGGTAATTAATCCATGCAAAACTTCATGCGACTTTCGATCAGCACGTTCGCACTCGTTGCCGTGGCCGCGTGCTCGCGTTCGTCGGAGCAGCCCGCGATGGCGGATGACCTCAAGCAGGATCTCAACCGTGTTGGCGGTGGGGACGTCCAGCTCGCTGGCCTGCCTTCAGCGAAAGTTGACATCGTGTCGGCGGGGGAGCGCACGCTGAGTCC